>JBIIIL010000073.1:0-10319 GCA_044234825.1 Phycisphaerales bacterium | reverse complement strand
GGCACCGTCGCTCTTGCGGATCAGCAGCGGCCGCTCCCGGTCGGGGAATCGCACGATGATGGCGCCCTGGTCCTCGTGCGCGAGCCCGCCGCGCACGAACGCATCCACCGTGGGCGCAAGTCGGTCCCGGTAGAAGCTCTCGCCGCGGCTGTGCTCGGGACGCAGGTCGACGCCGAGCGTGTGTGCGGTCTCGAACACCTCGTGCATCGTCACGTCAATGAGCTTGTGCCAGTCCGCGACGGTGTCGGCATCGCCGGACTGCAGGAGCCGCAGCGTCCGGCGCGCGTCCTCGGCCGCAGCCGATGCGCCCGAATGCTGGGCCTCGAGCTCGATGATGCGGTGCGGGCCGGCACCGGTGGCGCGCGCAGCCGCAAGGCCAGCCTCGTCGTCGGCGGACTCTGCCTGCGCCGCGCGGTACGCCACATTGAGGTCCGCGAGCGTGATCGCATCGAGGTTCGCGCCGCGCCGACGCAGGCTCGCGAGCACCATCGCGATCGGGAGCCCCCAGTCGCCAAGGTGGTTCTCGCGCCAGACGCGCCAGCCCATGCGCTCGTGGAGCCGCGCGACGGTGTCGCCGATGATCGTGGCGCGCAGGTGGCCCACGTGCATCTGCTTCGCGACATTGACGCCGCACAGGTCCACCACGATGGTCCGGGTGCCGGTGACGTCCGGTACGCCGAGGCTCGCGCAGTCGATGGCCTCAAGCGCGGCGCCGAGCGCGTCGGTGCGGACACGCAGGTTCACGAAGCCGGGGCCCGCAATCTCGGGCGGATCGGCGATGCTGGAGATCGGCCCGCGCGCGGCATCGACCACGGCTGCCGCGATCTCGCGCGGCGGACGCCCGAGCCGCTTCGAGAGCGCCATCGCGAAGTTGGCCTGGTAGTCGCCGAACTTGGGGTTCGTGCTCGAACGCAGCGCAGGGTCCGCATCGTCGCCAGCCACGCCAAGGGACGCGGCGATGGCATCCCGGAGGACCTGCGCGAGCGCGCCTGCGATGTCCCACGCCTGGTCCCGCGCGGTAGCGCGCGGCTCGGCGCCTCGCTGCATGGACTTGGTCTCGCTCATCAGTCGGATCCTACGGATCGGCGATGCGTCAGCCGGCGAGCACGGACTGGCGCTCGCGGTACAGGCGCTCCATCAGCGGCCGGTGCGCGGGCACCGGTGCGCCGCGGCCGGCATCGAGGCCGATCACAGCGACGCGCAGCATGTCGACGAGCCCGTGGAAGTCATCGACCGACACGAACTCTGGGCCGACTCGGGCAGGCCGCGCGCCGGCGAGCGCCGCATCGATATCCACCATGTTGTGGTAGTTGCCCAGCGGCAGGCACAGGCATGTCGACTCGATGCCGTACGACGCGAATGCGGTGGCCTCGCATGCGCCGCCGGGCATCAGCTTGCGCTGCCATGCCCAGCCGGGCGATGACTTCGCGTGTGCCGCGAACAGCTCGCTGAGCGCATTCGTCAGGTGCGGGCTGAACACGCTGAGCCGGTCGCCGACGCGCATGATGGGGCCGGCGCCGATGGGCGAGTCGTGCGGGAAGCTGCGCGAGTTCTCCAGGCAGATCAGGCGGGCGCCACGCGGCACGAATCCGCTGCGCGCCGCGTGGATCGCGCCGATGAATCCCACCTCCTCGGCGGTCGTGAACAGGAGCCCGAAGCGGCGGGCGCGCCGGTTCGAGAGCAGGCTGTCGAACGCGGCGCATGCGGCGGCCACGGCCGCGAGGTCATCGCACGCGTGGGTCTCGATCACCCGCACCATTCGAGCGCGGCCGCCGGGTGCGGCTGGAGGCATCTCCCGGCGCACGATGCGGGGCGCGGGCAGCGCCCAGCGGGCGATGTCGCCCTCGCGGATCGAGCCGGCGCGAGCCGGCGCATCCAGCGATGCGGTCACGCGCTTGAATGGAGTTGCCCTGGCGTCAAGGGACGTGATGCGCGCCCCGTGGCAGCCGCCGAGCATGTCGATGACGTCGATCCGGGCACCCTTGAAGTACGGGTCATGCACGCCGCCGCGGAACTCGAGCGTGAGCTCGCGGATGGGGCGCATCGAGGCCGCTGTGCGTGTGCGCGACGTGCCGCGCGGACGTGCGCCATGCCCGACCACGACAAAGGCGGGGTGGTCCAGGTGGGCGGTGGCGAGGACGGGACGGTCGCCGCGGCGCATGTCCTTGCGCAGGATCAGGAGGTTGCCGGCATCATCGCGCTGCACCGAGATGCGCGCACGCCGCGGCCGCATCCATGCGTCGAGCCACGCGAGCACCCGCTCCTCCCGGCCCGCCGCCGTGGGAAGGCTGGTCACCTCCATGAGCCATGTCTCGTGCGCCTTCCGGTGCTGTTCTCGGAGCATCGCGCGATGGTAGGGTACGTAGAGTCACCAATGCCCTTCGCACCCATCGGCGAGATCCTGCAGGACCTGCGCGCCGGCAAGGCGGTCGTGCTTGTCGACGACGAGGCGCGCGAGAACGAGGGAGACCTCGTCTGCGCGGCGGAGTTCGCCACGCCGGAGCTCGTCAACTGGCTCACGCGCACCGCAAATGGCTACCTGTGCGTCGCGCTCGACTCCGCGACGTGCGACCGCCTCGACCTCGGGCCGCAGACGGGCGTCAACTCGAGCGTGCGCGGCACCGCATTCACGGTGAGCGTCGACGGGCATCCGCGACACGGCGTCGGCACGGGCATCTCCGCGCGCGACCGCGCGACCACCATCCAGCTGCTTGCATCGGCGACGAGCCGCCCCGACGACTTCGTGCGACCCGGCCACATCAACCCGCTGCGCGCGCGCGATGGCGGGGTGCTCGTGCGCACGGGGCAGACGGAGGGGAGCGTGGACCTGTGCAGGCTCGCGGGACTGCGCCCGGCCGCGTGCATCATCGAGGTCGTGCGCGCAGATGGCGAGATGGCGCGGCTGCCGGACCTTCAGGTGATGTGCCGGGAGCTCGGGTTGCGCATGTGCTCGGTGGAGCAGGTGATCGAGCACCGGCTCGCGCAGGAGACGCTGGTCACGCGCCTCGATCCTGTGCGCGGCGTCCCCATCAGCACTCCTGAGGGCCGCTTCACCATGCTCGCGTGGCGCAGCACGGTGGATCCGCTGCCGCATGTCGCGCTCGCGCTCGATGTCGGCGTGCCCTCGCCTGGCGGCGATGTGCCGGTCATCGAGTCGCCGGTGCTCGTGCGCATGCACAGGCGCGATGTTGTGGGCGACATCTTCGGCGGATGGGGCGGGGAACGGCCAGGCCGGACGGGCCAGGAGACGGTGCGCGCGTCATTGCGCGCGATCCGGGATGCGGGTCGTGGTGCGCTCGTGTACCTGAGGCCGGAGGGATCCGAGGATGGGCTGGCGGAGATGCTGCACCGCGTGCAGCGCTCCGTCGGCGACGACTGCAACGCCCCGGACCTCACGCGCCCCGACGGCATCGGCGGTCGTGCGCGGCCCATGGATGCGCGCGAGTTCGGCATCGGTGGCCAGATCCTGCGTGACCTTGGCTTGCGCAGGCTGCGCGTGCTGACCGATCATCCGAAGTCGATGCCGGGATTGCACGGATTCGGCCTCGACATCGTCGAGCAGGTGCCCTTTGGCTAGCGGGCTCGAGCGTGCGTATCGATGCGCAATGCGCGCATGGTGCTGCCGTGCCGCGATCGGGTGCGCCGCACCGTGCATGTCGCTGGCGGCGCATGGCGCCACGCCACCAGCTGCCGATGCGTCCGCCCCCACGACCTCGAACGCCACCAGGGCCGCTACGGCGCTCGCGACTCCAGACACCGGCGCATGGCTCGATCGGCTTGAGCGATCAGGCCAGGAGACGCGGGACTTCTCCGCAGGCGTGACGGTGGAGCGCATCGACGCGCTGAGCGATGACCGTGAGGTGCGCCGCGGGCGTGTCGTGGTCGATGGGCCTCCCGGGCCAAGTCGCCGCATTGCGGTCCTTATGGAGGAGCACATCGACGGCAGCGGCAGGGGCAGCGCGGACAACAGGCTCTTTCTCTTCGATCAGGGATGGCTCCTCGAGTTTGACGCGCCTCGCAAGCGGCTCACGAGGCGGCAGCTGGTGCGCGATGGCGAGGCCATCGATCCGCTGCGGGTTGGCGAGGGCCCCTTCCCCGTGCCGCTGGGGCAGCCGCGAGCGGACGTGGAGCGCGAGTTCGAGGTCTCCGCAGGCACGATGCCAGACGCGCCCATCTTCAAGCGGCTCGCGGAGCGGGCTGGGGACCTGTTCACGATCTGCCTCGTGCCCCGTTCAGGCAGGCCGCTTGCACGAGACGTCACGCGGGTGCTGGTGACGTACGAGGCCTCGTCCCTCGCGCCTTTGGCGATCGAGGTGACCGCCGACACCGGCGACACCACGCGTGTGCTGCTGCGCGATGCGAAGGTCAATGGGGGTCTCAATGACATGCAGCGTGCGCTGCTGTCGCCGCCGCAGTTCGACGCAGCCACGTGGACCGTGGACTCGCGGCCGCTGCCGGGGGATGCGCCTGTCGCGCAGCCAGCGACACCGCCACCGGCTGCGGAACCGGCGCGGCCAGCCGCAGAACCAGCGCCACCTGCGAAGGAGCCGGTCTCGCCGCCACCTGCGAAGGAGCCGGTCTCGCCGCCACCTGCGCCGGACCCAGGCGCACCGCCAACGCGGGATGCCGCAAACCCATCGCTGCCGCCTGCCGCGCAGGCCGCGATCTCTGCAGAGTGGCTCACGCCCAAGGAGCGGCGCGAGGCGCGCATCTTCCACGGCTCATGGACGGCGGAGGACCTCCTCGATCCGGTCGCGCGCGCGCATGCGGCGATCATTGCGGGCGACGCGAGCGCGCTGCCTGACGCATCATTGCCTGCACCGTATCGCGCGCAGCTCTCGCTGCTCCGCGGCGAGCCCGACCTCGCGCTCGCGGCGCTGACCGACATGCCGGGACCCGAGGCTGCATGGCTGCGCGCCCGCGCGCTCGAATCGCTTGGGAGGATGTCGGAGGCCGCAGTCGCCGCACGAGAGGGACTTCGGGACCTCGTCGACCGCAAGGCGCGCACTCCGGCCGAGATGACGGCCGCTGCGGGCGCGATCCAGATCCTGCTGCGACTCACGCCGCACGATGCTGCCGCATGGCGTGCCGCGATGGATGCGCTCGGGGCGGCACGCGAGCAGGACCGCCTCTACTGGCCGGCGAGGCTGGCCGAGGCCGCGATTCTCGTGGAGAAGCACAATGCGCAGGAGGGCATGGCGGCGGCGAAGGAGGCTGCTGCGCTCTGCCCGCGCAGCGCGGAGGCGGCACTGGCGATCGGGCGGCTCGCGCTCATGCGGTTTGACTTCGACCTCGCCGAGAGCGCGGCGGCCACCATCGAATCAGCCGTCGCATCGGTCCAGGGGCTCGGCGCACCCAGGCCAGGGACGGCGCCGCTGGCGTCGCTGCTGCGCGCGGAGTCCGCCCTCATCCGCGGGGACCCCGACTCGGCGCTCGAGGCGCTCGCGCCCCTGCGCGCCTCTTGCCCGACGCACCGCGAGGCAATCGCGCTTGAGGCGAGTGCGCATGCCCTCAAGTGGGACGACGAGAGGATGCGCGCAATGCTCTCGCTCCACGATTCCCTGAGCCCCGGGAGCGGACGCGCGCACCATGCCGTCGGCGAGCAGCTCGCGATGGCCCGCCAGTACCAGGCCGCCGCAGACATGCTCGAGGAGGCGGCGCGGCGAGAGCCTCCATGGAGCGCGCCGCGCAACAGCCTCGGCCTGCTTGAGATGCAGTCGGGCCGCGATGACCGCGCGCTTGCGGCGCTCCGCGAGGCCGCGCGCATGGACCCCTACGAGAAGCGCGTCGCCTTCAGCCTCTACCTGATGGAGGAGATGGCGGGCTGGGAGGTCCTCGAGACTCCGCATTTCCGCGTGCGCTACCGCGCGGGCATCGACGATGTGCTGGCACGCGACATGGTGGAGAGCCTCGAGTCCGTGCACAGCGAAGTCGCGGGCCGCTTCGGCCACGAGCCCGCGCAGCGCACCACCATCGAGCTGCTGCCGGACCACCAGTTCTTCGGGGTGCGCATCACGGGCATGCCGTGGATCCATACGGTCGCGGCGAGCACCGGTCCTGTGATTGCCCTCGAGCCGCCGCGCGAGGGCGCGGCAGGCAAGCACCTTGGTTGCTTCGACTGGCTGGATACCGTGCGCCACGAGTACGTGCACACGGTCACGCTTGACCGTACGGCGAACAGGATTCCGCACTGGCTGACGGAGGCCGCTGCCGTCGACATGGAGCACAAGCGCCGCGACTGGCAGACCCATGAGCTGCTTGCGCGCGCACTCGACCAGGACGAGCTGTTCGACTTCGACGAGATCAAGTGGGCCTTTGTCCGGCCCAAGCGGAAGACCGATCGCGCGCTCGCGTACGCGCAGGGCCACTGGATGGTGGAGTTCATGCGCGAGCGCCATGGCCCCGATGCGCTGCCGCGCCTGCTCCTGCGGTACGAGCGCGGCGAGAGCGAGTCGCAGGCGATGCTGTCGGTGCTTGGCATGACCCGGGAGCAGTTCATGCAGGACTTCCTCGAGTGGGCGCGCACTCAGGTGAGGTCATGGGGACTGGCGGCGGAGCCGGATGTGGCCGAGCTCCTCCCGGCAAGGCAGGATGGGGAGGGGCGCGCGCCCATCGATGCGGCGACGATCGCGTCCGCCCTCGACGCGCACCCAGAGCATCCCGACCTGCTGGAGATCGCAGCACGACGCGCGGTCGCGGAAGCCGACGCAAGGCCAGGTGCGACGGGGCGGCTCGGCGACCGCGAGCGCGACCTGCTCCAGCGGCTCGCCAAGGCTCGGCCATTCGATCCGTGGCCGCGCCAGCAGCTCGCGCGCGATGCGCTGGCGTCAGGCGACGATCGTGCCGCCGTGCCGCACCTCGAGTTCCTCGATGCGCGCGCCGACAGCGAGCCGTCGTTCGCGCTCGAGCTCGCGCGCATCGCACGTGGGCAGCGTGACCATTCCGGAGCGGCCATGCACGCGGAGCGCGCCGTGCGCATCGATCCGTATGACCCCGCCACGCGCGAGCTTGCGGCCTCGGCATCGATCGAGGCAGGCGACATGCGCGCCGCACGCAGGCACATCGCCGCGCTGGTGACCCTCGAGCCGGCGAACGCACGGCACCGGGATCGCCTCGAGCGCATCGAGGCGCTGCTCCAGGATTCGGGCGCCTCGAGCACCCGCTCCATCCCCGCGGGACGCTGAAAGCCCCTAAGGTCCTCGATTCAGGGGTTCGGGGGCCCCCACTTGGCGAACATTGCCCTCCTAGGCCTTTGATTCGAACCTTGAACGGCTATGTTGTCCGCAGGAGACCACGGTCCATGCGCATCACGTCAAGGGTTCCGGCCATCCCGCTTCCCCGCATCGCAGCAGTGTCGGCATTCCTCGCTTCCGCATGCTCCGCAGCCGCCGGCACGTACCAGTGCTCGCTCTTGGCGCCAAGCAGCGCGAACAACATCGGCCAGCTGAGCCTGCCGCTGAATGGCACCTTCATCGGCAACTATGACGCCGCGACCAACCCCGGCGGAACGCAGACGCGCCCGGGCTTCTTCGGCGGCAGCGGCAACAACCCGATCAGCTACACCTCGACGATCACGGGCGACCTTGGATTCGCCGCGTCGCCGGACGGATCGTTCGCGATGGAGATCGCTCCCACAGGTGGCAGCGTCAGCGGACTGCAGATCGACCTGACGGGCGGCACTGCGCAGGAGTTCGACGTCACGCTCAACATCAACTACCAGACATTCAGGACGATCGCGCCCAACTCGACCTTCCCTGGCGGCTTCACCATCCCGGTGCCACTTGCGACAGGCGAGATCACCGCGATGGTCGCGACGCAATCCGGGGCCGCGGCAATCGTGCCCGGAACGCCGGATGCGGAAGGGACACCCTTCACCGCACTGGTGCCGGTGACGATCACGCTTGAAGCCGCGTTCGCCGGGTCGCCAGTGGAGATCGCACCGCAGTCGGCAGTGCTTCCGCTGAATGGCCGCTACACCGTGACAGGCTCGGCCATCAGGGTGACCGCCTCGCTGTCGATAGACCAGCAGACGCTTGAGATCCCCCCGGGTCCGCCGATCCAGAACCAGCCTCTGGCGCTGCCCACGGTGCTTCCGGCGGGCGGTACCGCGAACCTGCTGCTGAGCGGCACATTCGGCACGGGCTCGTACACGACCGGGCTCTCCGCGAACTTCGTGGCCGATGGCCAGCGCCAGAGCAACGGCGACATCAACGGCGATGGCGTCGTGAACGGCCTCGACCTGGCGGCGGTCCTCGGGGCGTGGGGGTCTGCGGGGGCGGGCGCCGACATCAACGGCGATGGCGTCGTGAACGGCCTCGACCTCACGATCCTGCTCGCCAACTGGGGCTGAGCGGAGCCCTTCGGCGCCAGGGCGCCGTCACGCGAACGCGCTGACGTCGACGTTGCCGCCGCAGAGGACGACCGCAGCCGCACCAAGATCCTGCCGGGCGCGGACCTCGTCGCGCAGCATTGCCGCCACGCCCACTCCAGCGCTCGGCTCGATCACCACCTTGAGCCGCTCCCACACGAGGCGCATCGCCGCCACGATCTCGCGCTCCTCAACGACGATGACCTCGTCGACGAGGTCTCGCACGATCGGGAACGTGAGCTCGCCGAGGCTGGTGCGCAGCCCATCGGCGATCGTCTGCGGCGCCGTCATGGGCTGACGGATGCCGGTGCGCTTGGAGAGAGCCGCATCTGCAGCGCCGGCGGGCTCGGCCGCAATCACGCGCGTGCGCGGCGACAGCGCGCGCGCCGCGATCGCGATGCCGCCGATCATCCCGCCTCCGCCCACTGGCGCGACGATCGTGTCGATCTCGGGCAGGTCCTCGAGGATCTCGCACGCGATCGTGCCCTGACCGGCGATCACCATCGGATGGTCGAAGGGCGGGATGGCCACAGCGCCGGTGCGGGCCACCACATCGGCGAGCCCGGCCTCGCGCGCGGAAAGGGTGGGCTCGCACGTGGTCACGATCCCCCCGTACGCCTCCACCGCGGCGCGCTTCACGGCGGGCGCGTTCGATGGCATCACGATGTGCGCCTGCACCCCGCGCATCCTCGCGGCGAGCGCCAGGGCCTGCGCATGGTTGCCCGAGGAGTGCGTGGCGACCCCACGGGCCGCGGCCGCATCATCGAGGGCACGCACCGCATTGGTCGCGCCGCGGAACTTGAAGGATCCCGTGCGCTGGAACGGCTCTGCCTTGAAGTGGAGCGGTCGGCCCGCGAGGGAGTCAATCGATGCGCTGCGCATGACCGGCGTGCGGCGCACCCACGGCGCGATGCGCGCACGCGCCGCAAGCACGTCTTCGCATGACACCGCGTACGGGCCACTGCCGGAGCGATCCATGCACGCACTCTACGGCGATGCGCAGGGCCGGGTCCGTCCGTGACCGGCCGACTGCGAACCTCATCAGCCCTTCGCGGGCAGGTAGCTCCAGTCGAAGGTGTCCTTGTGAAGGGTGCGCACGATGGCGCCGCGCACGCTCCTGACGCCCCTGATCTCGCTCATGGTCGAGCGCAGCTGGTGCAGCGCCGGCTCGTCGGCGACATTGAATCGCATCATGATCGGGTGGGTGCCTCCGACAATGCCCATGTGCAGCGGTGCGACGACGCTTGCGAGCCTTGAGGCCACATGCAGCACCGGGCCCTCCACCTCGACCTGCGCAATCGCCGACAGCGGGGCGCCGGACCGCAGGGGCTCGACCTGGACGAAAGGATCCACGGCGCTCGACGACAGCAGCCGGCGGAACCGCTCTGCGGCTGCAGTGGCGCTGATGCCGGAGACCTCGCCCATCCGGGCGAAGCTGGCGCGACCGTCGCGCTGGAGCTCCCCGAGGATGGCCAGGTCGATCTGGTCGAAGTCGCCCTGCGGATCGGTGAGCGTGGACCCCTCGCAGCGCAGGATGCGCGCAGGATCGCGGCAGTCCCTGGGGCTGAACAGGTGAAGCAGCGGGTGCATGACGACGCGCCGCACGCCCTCCGCAGCCGCCGCGACCTGATCGCACACGGTCATGAGCTCGCGGGGGCTTCGTGCCAGAGCCAGCACGATGACTGCCGCATCGCCCGAAATCGACACGACCGCATGAAACTCGGGCACATTCAGCAGACCCAGCGCGACGATGTCGGGGTCATGGTTCGTTTCCACTGACAGGACAGCGGCGGCATGAATGCCCATCAGTGCCGGCGGAACCCACGCGCGGAACCGGAGTCCCTGCTCATCGACCAGGCGCGCGAGTCGGCGGCTGACGTTTGCCTCGGAGAGGCCTGTCTCCTTCGCCAGATCCCGCCCGGACTTTCTGGCGTCGGTCAGGAGCGAATGT
>JBIIIL010000313.1:0-2607 GCA_044234825.1 Phycisphaerales bacterium | reverse complement strand
ATGCCCGCATCGACGGCCACCTGGTACCAGCGCGCCGCCTCCTGGTAGCTCTGCGGCACGCCACTTCCGGAGTCGTACCTCGTGCCGAGGATGAAGGATGCGTCCGGATCGCCAAGCTCCGCGGCCTGCGCATGCAGCTGCAGGGCCTGCGATGGGTTGGCGGGAATGCCGAATCCGAACTCGTTGAGGCGCGCGAGCTCGAAGACGGCGGCAGGCAGGCCCCGGGCCGCAGCCCTCTCGATCCACCCCGCACCCGCTCGCGCATTCTGCCGCACGCCCTCGCCGTGGAGGAAGAGCCGTCCGAGGAGCAGCTGCGCCTCGGGATCGTCCCTCTCGGCAGCCTTCAGGAAGTACCGCGCCGCGGTCTCGCCGTCGCGCGCGACGCCATCGCCGGTCGTGTAGAGCATGCCGAGCGCCACGTTCGCGGGAATCGAGCCCTGGTCGGCGGCTGCGCGGTACCAGCGGATCGCCTCCGGCAGGTCCTGCGATCCGCCCTCGCCGAGCTGGTACATCCGCGCCAGGCGCAGCTGCGACTCGAGATGGCCCTGCGTTGCGGCCAGCGAGTACCACACCGTGGCCTGCGCGTCGTCGACGGGGCCTCCCTCGCCCTCGTCGTGCATCTTGCCGAGGACGAACTGGGCCTCGAGCATGTTCTTCTCGGCAGCCTCGCCGAGCCACCTCCGCGCCTCCGAGAGGCTCACCTCCTCGCCGATGCCACGCCGCAGTCGCAGGCCGAGCGCCATCATCGACATCGCGTCGCCGCGCTCCGCCGCGACGCGGTACCAGCGGGTCGCAGCGGACTCATCCGCAGGCGCACCGACGCCAGCCGCATGGAGCTCAGCGAGAAGTCGCGGCGCCTCGGCGTCCTGCGCCTCGCTCGCGCGCGTCAGCCACTCGATCGCGGCCGCGGGATCCTGCGTGGCGCCAAGTCCCGATCGGAGCCTCACTCCGAGCGCGCGGCATGCGGCGGCATCGCCCAGTTCCGCGGCGCGGCGCACCCACTCCGTCGCCTCGGCAGCGTCTGCGGCGCACCCGATGCCGGAGTCGATTCGCTCGGCGAGCGTGAGGATCAGTGCAGGATCGGTGGCCTGCCGGCGCAGCGAGGTCCGGAGCCAGCTCGTGGCGGCGTTGGGGTCTCGCATCACGCCGACGCCCTCGTCGTAGATCGTGAAGAGCTCGGCGGCGGCCTCCGGGCTGCCAGCCTCAGCAGCCAGCCGGAAATGGCGGGCGGCCTCGGCGTCGTCGCGCGGCAGTTCGGCGGTCCCGGCCTGGTAGGCGCGCGCCTTCTTGAGGGCTAGGCTCGCATCAGGGGCGGACTCGCCTGAGCACGCGGCCACCAGCACTGGCAGCAGCCAGATGCACGTGCACGCCCCCCTCAGCGACATGGGCCGAGAGACCAACATGAAAAAGCGAGTGTAGGGGGCGACCGCGCCAGCCTCAAACGGTTTGCTGGGCACAACGGGAGGTCGCGGCGGCAGCATCCCGCTTGCAGTCCGCGCGCAAAAATCAGAGATCAATCTGGATGCCCAGCTCGACCATGCGCCCGGGCGGAATCGAGAAGTACAGCGGGTTATTGGCGCTCGCCTGCGCCATCGCGCAGAAGAGGCGCTTTTGCGCGCGCGGCATGCCCGAGTTGCCGCGTGGCGTGGTGATCGTGCGGCCGAGGTAGTACGTCGTGGTGCCTTCGCTCGTCTGCAGTCCGAGGGCTCTCGCCTGCCGCAGCAGCCGCGGCACATCCACGGGCTGGTTGAAGCCATGGCGGGCATGCACCCTCCAGAAGCCGATCTTCTCGCGCCACACCTCGAGCTGCTCGGATTCGGGGACAACCGGCACCTGCGCGGGGATCATCGACATGATGACCACCTGCTCGTGCAGCGCCTTGTTGTGCTTGAGGTGGTGCAGAAGCGTCGGCGGCACTCCGGCAGTCATCGGCGTGAGGAACACCGCGGTGCCTGACACGCGCGGCACCGGGTGCGCGTCGAGGCTGTTGATGAGGTGGTCGAAGGCGAGCGTCTGCCTGTGGAAGCGCTCCGCGAGCAGGCGGCGTCCGCGCATCCACGTGACCATGACGATGAAGATGGCAGTGCCCATGCCCAGCGTGAGCCATCCGCCAGAGGGGATCTTCAGGACATTTGCGCCCAGGAACAGCAGGTCGATCGACAGGAAGAACGCGAGGAATGGCACGAGCAGCCAAAGCCTCCAGCCCCGGTGGCGCCGCATGACGGCAGCGAAGAGGATCGTGGTGCACGCCATGTCCGTCGCAACCGCGAGCCCGTACGCCTCCGCGAGGTTGGAGGACGACTTGAAGATGACCACCAGCAGGATCGCACCGACCGCCACGATCAGGTTGACTGTCGGCACGAAGATGTGCCCGCCGTGGGAGGAGGTGTAGACGACCTTGAGGCGCGGCAGGATGCCCATCAGCACAGCCTGGTGCGTGAGCGAGAACATGCCGGTGATGATGGACTGGCTCGCAATGGCAGTTGCCGTGACCGCAAGCGCGACCATTGGGATGAGGCCCCAATCGGGCACCATCCGGTAGAAGGGGTTTGCGGTCGCGCTCATGTCCGTCAGGACGAGCGCGCCCTGGCCGAAGTAGTTCAGCAG
>JBIIIL010000072.1:0-10340 GCA_044234825.1 Phycisphaerales bacterium | reverse complement strand
AGACGATCTTGCCGAGCAGGATGAGCAGGTACATCGCCGCGAGGATCATGCCGGTGCCCGCGACCACGGCGAAGGACGGGCCAAGCACGCCCGGGTAGCCAGACTGCGCATCGTGCTCGGCGATGAAGGTGCCGCCGATGCAGAGGATCTCGCCGACAAAGCCGTTGAGCCCGGGAAGTCCGGCGCTGGCCATCACGAAGAACACCATGAAGCACGCCCACACCGGCATCGCGCGCGCGAGGCCGCCGAGGCGCTCCATGTCCTTGGTGTGATAGCGCTCGTAGAACATGCCGATGCAGAGGAACAGGGCGCCGGTCGAGAGGCCGTGGTTGACCCAGTAGAAGACGCTGCCCTCGGCGCCTAGGGGGTTGAGCGAGAAGAGCCCGAGCATGCTCAGGCCGAGGTGGGCCACCGACGAGTAGGCCACCAGCTTCTTCGCGTCCTGCTGCACCCAGCAGATCAGCGATGCGTACACGATCGCGATCAGGCACAGGATGCCCATCAGCACCATCAGCTCGACGCCGCCCGCGGGCGCCATCGGCATCGCGAAGCGGTACACGCCGTAGCTGCCGAGCTTCAGCATCGAGCCCGCCAGGATCACCGATCCGCCTGTGGGCGCCTGGTCGTGCGCCAGCGGCAGCCACGTGTGCACGGGGAACAGCGGGATCTTCACTGCGAACCCGCAGATCAGCGCCGCAAAGAGCCAGAACTGCGTCGAGGAGGGCAGCCTCACGGCGGTGGTCGTGAGTGCGGCGATGTCGAAGCTCCACTGGCCGGTCGTCTCCCGGTGCTGCCAGGCGAGGTAGAGAAGGCCCGCCAGCATGAAGAGCGACCCGAGGAACGTGTAGAGGAAGTACTTGATCGCCGCAGGCCGGCGCTCCGTGCCGCCGTAGATGGCGATCAGCAGCGTCATCGGGATGAGCGTGAACTCGTAGCCGATGTAGAAGAGGATCGCGTCCTTGGCGGCGAAGGCCAGCAGCATCGCGCCCGCGAGCACGCTGAACCACGCGTAGTACTCGCGCTCGCGCTCCTGCACCGCGGAGAAGCTGCCGATCAGGCACAGCGGCATGAGGAATGCAGTGAGCAGCGCGAGCAGGAGGGCGACGGAGTCGAATCCGACCGAGAGCGTGATGCCAAGTCCAGGGATCCACTGCGGTCCGGGGGTGGCAGGCACCACGGCGCCGGTCATCCATGCCGGGAAGTGCCACGCATGGACCGCGACGGCCCCGAGCGACAGGAACGAGCCGATCGTCGCGATCCACTTCGCATGGCGCGGTGCCGCAAGGGGGATGATCGCTGCTGCGGCAAGCGGCAGCAGGATCGAGGCCCAGATCATGAAGGTGGGATGCAGGCCGCCGACCATGTCAGTGCGCTCCTCTCGTCCACATCCACACCACCCATGCGAGCACGAGCGCCACGCCGCCGGCCATGGTCACGGCGTAGCCCTGCAGGGGACCGCCGTAGAGCGGACGGAAGAGGCGGCCGAGCGCAAGGGGCAGCCGCCCGAAGCCGTTGATCAGCGCGCCATCGAGCACATGCCGGTCCGCGAAGCTCATGATCTGACCGCCGATCCAGAGCGGGAGGCGCAGAACCCAGTGGTAGAACTCGTCGACGAGCCACTTGCGCTCGGCGCCCAGCGGGATCCAGCGCGTCAGCGGGTTCGCGAGGAGCGCATTGCGCAGCCGGTCAGCGGACGCGCGCGAGAAGAGGTGGAGCCAGGCAGCCACGCCGATGCCGCCGAAGGTCGCGCAGCCGCCGAGCAGGAGCATCGCACGGTGCGCATCCATGCCGAGGATCGTGTGGCTGTGGTCGCCGCCCACGACGCCTGCGCCCTGCACGGCCGAGGAGCCTGCGATCATCCACTGCACCCAGTTCTCGCTCTCGCGGCCGGCCATCACGAGGTAGTTGGGCAGCCCCGCGAGGATCGCCCCGATGCCGAGGATGACCAGCACGCCGTTGATTGCCAGGCGCGGCGCATGCGGATGGAACTCGTGCGAGTCGCCATGGCCGCCGTGGCCCGCGCCATGGCCGTGCGAGTCGTGCGTGTGCGCGCCGTGGGAGTCGTGGCCGTGTCCGGCGCCGTGGGCAGCCGCGAGATGCGCCATCTCGACCGGATCAGGCTCGTACCGCACAGGTCCCAGCCACACGCGGAACCACACGCGGAACGTGTAGTACGCCGTGAGTGCCGCCGTGCCGAGCGCCAGCCACCCGAGCGCCGGAATGGCGCGGTCGCCGTTGATGAACGCGGCGAGGATGATCTCGTCCTTGGAGAAGAACGCCGCGCTGTAGGGGAGCGCCGCGAGCCACAGGCACCCGATCAGCATGGTCCACCCGACGATGCGGAAGCCAGGCACCTTGAGCAGTCCGCTCAGCTTGCGGATGTCGAGCTGGCCGCCGAACCCGTGCATGACGGCCCCGGCCGTGAGGAAGAGAAGGGCCTTGAAGAACGCGTGCGTGAAGGTGTGGTACGCCGCGGCAAAGGTGCTGCCGACGCCGAGCCCGAGGAACATGTAGCCAAGCTGCGAGATCGTCGAGTACGCGAAGACGCGCTTCATGTCGTACTGGGCCATGCCGATCGTGGCGGCAAGTAGGGCCGTGCCGCCGCCGATCCAGGCGACCGTGGCCAGCGCGTCAGGGTGAAGCTCGAAGAGCGGGTACATGCGCGCAATGAGGTAGACGCCCGCCGTCACCATGGTGGCGGCGTGGATCAGCGCGGAGACCGGTGTCGGTCCCTCCATGGCGTCCGGGAGCCAGACGTAGAGCGGAATCTGCGCGCTCTTGCCGAACGCGCCGAGCATGAGCAGGTAGGGGATCAGCGACTTGTCCCAGTCCGAGCCCGACCACCCGCCTGACGAGAGCGCCGCGAACAGCGTGTCGTACTGCACGGTGCCGTAGTTGGACCAGATCAGGAAGGTGCCCAGCGCGAGGCCGAGGTCGCCGATGCGGTTGACGATGAACGCCTTCTTCGCGGCGGCCACCGCCGAGGGCCTCGTGTAGTAGTAGCCCACGAGGAGGTAGCTCGCGAGGCCGACGCCCTCCCAGCCGAGGTACAGCATCACGAGGTTGTCGCTCATCACGAGCGCCGTCATCGACGCGAGGAAGACGCTGATGCCGAAGAAGAACCTGCAGTAGCCCGCGCCGCGGTCCGACTCCATGTACTCGCTCGCGTACACGGTGATCAGCGTCCCCAGGCCAGTGACGAACAGCATCCAGAACAGCGTCAGCCGGTCGACGTACAGGGAGATGTTCGCGGCGAACGACTTGAATGTGCCGCCGCCCGACCACGAGAAGTCGATCCAGTCGAAGATCGGGATGACGACCGGCGTGCCTGAGTAGGTCAGGTACGCGCGGAGGATCACCGCGAAGCTCGCGCCGAGCGCGATCGCGGTCACGAGGGCCGGACCCTTGCCACGGAATCTGAGGGCCCCCATCAGCGCGCACAGCACGGCGCTGACGAGCGGGAACAGGAGCGCCAGGCCGACCCAGGTCATCGAGTCGGACACGGTCGCCGTCGGGATGGATTGCGCCAGCGTCATTCGCCAAGCTCTCCCCAGGACTCTGCGCTAAGCGTCTCGCGCCGGCGGTGCAGGAGCACCACGAGTCCCAGCGCAAGCGCCGCCTCGGCGGCGGCCACAGTCAGGATGAAGATCACGAACACCTGCCCGGAGACGTCCATGTGGTGGCGGCTGAACGCCACCATGGCGAGTGCCGCACCCTGGAACATCAGTTCGGTGCAGAGGAACATGATGATCATGTTCCGCCTAGCCAGGAATCCGACCACGCCAAGCGCAAAGAGCAGCGCGCTGATTAGCAGCGCCGCGGCGATCTCGCCGGATGGCGCGGCGCGCAGCGTCTCGGGCAGCTCCGGCAGCGCACCGTCCTGCATCGCGGCCAGAAGCGCGGTCGGGATCATCGGCCAGCCTCCCCGCCATCGACCAGGCGCGACAGCCCCGCGAGGCCGCGGCGCTCGTCCTCGGCGAGGTCGCCCTGGCGCCGTGCGAGCACCACGGCACCGAGCATGGCCATCAGCAGGATGACCGCCGCGAGCTCGAGGCTCGCAGGGAAGCGCCCCACGAGGGCCATGCCGAGCGTGCGCGAGTTCTCCGGGAGCGCCTCAGGCGTGAGCGTGATCGGCTGCGGCTGCTGGCCGTCCGCGAGGCGGACCATGACGACGGCGGTCCCGTCGGAGCGCACGCTCAGCGCGCGACCGCTGTCGCTGCGCACGATCGCGCGCACTGCGGGATTGGCGTCCTGCGCCCGCTCGAGCAGCAGCTTCGGCATCGACTCGAGGTCGCTCCAGCGCGCCTGCACCGCGTCCCATTCGGTCTTCGCGGCATCAGCCGAGGTCGCGCCGCGCATCGACGCTGTCCCGAGCACCGCCAGCAGCACGAAGCCCGCGATGACCGCGGTGGCAGGCTCCCTCGGAAGGCGGTCGTACTCCGGTTCGCCCGCGAGACCTGCCTCCATCGAGGCCTGCTGGGCCAGCATCAGCACGAACATGTAGGTGATGAGGATCGCCCCGGCGTAGACGATGATCATCGAGAACGCCACGAAATCCGCGTCAAGGAGCACGTAGAGCACCGCGCTCGACACGATCACCAGCACGAAGTAGAGCGCGGCGTAGATCGGCTTCGGGTGCGTCACAAGGCGCACTGCCCCGGAGAGCCCGACGAATGCGGCAAGCCCGATCAGGGCGAACCTGCCGGTGGGGCCCGGCAGCGATGACGCAACCGACGCAAGCAGCCATGCCACCGCGGCAAAGCCTGCGATCGTGGCGCCTGCGCGAATGGCGCGTCCCTTGGGGCGCATCAGGGCATACAGGGCCGCAGCGGCGACCGCGCATGCTGCATAGAAGTGAATCGGCTGCATCTCGTGGGGGCTGTGGCGGGGTCGTGGGGTGGGTCGCCGAGCGCGGAAGCATAGAGCCCCCGCGTGACCCCCGCAACGACCGTTCGCATGCGCAGGATGATGTGGTCGACTCCGGGAGGTGCACGAGATGTGGGACATGACGCCTCGTCGCGCACGCACCCTGATCGTGCCTGTGCGGGGCTAGGATCCGGCGGTGCTCCCGCGACTGCGAGCGTTGCCGAACGTGATCACCACGGTGCGGCTCGGCGTGGCGATCGCCTTCTTCGTGGTGGTCTCCAACCTTCCGGAAGCGCCGGAGGCCAGGAGCGGCTGGATCGCCGTGGGGCTCTTCGCATTTGCGGCGGCGACCGACGTCGTGGACGGCTATCTCGCGCGCCGATGGGATGCCGTGACACCCTTCGGCCGAGTGATGGATCCCTTTGTCGACAAGGTGCTTGTGATCGGCGGACTGGTCCTGCTCGCAGGTGGCGACCTCGCGCCGCGGAGCGGCATCGCCACGTGGATGGCGATCCTGGTGCTCGGCCGCGAACTCCTCGTCACCAGCGTCCGGGCCGTGGTCGAGTCGGGCGGGGGAGCCTTCCCGGCAGATTGGGCGGGCAAGGTCAAGATGCTGCTGCAGAGCGTTGCGATCCCAGTTGCCCTAGGCGTGGCGTCAATCCCGTCGATCGGGCAGTCCAGCTTCTGGCAGGCCACGTCGCTCGTCCTGACGTGGAGCATGCTGGTGGTCACCGTGGCAAGCGCGCTCCCGTACATCTGGCGGGCCGGCCGCATGCTGCACCCAGCGCCGAGGCGCGCCGCATGAGCGCCGGATCGCGGCTGCCGGTCGGCATGGGCCGGGTGCCCATGCTGGCGATCACCAGCGGCGGGCTCGGGCTGCTGCGGCCTGCTCCGGGCACATGGGGATCGCTGCCGGCTCCATGCATCGCGATGCTGCTCGCCTGGACCGGCGCGCCGTGGTGGATGGCCTACGCCGTGCTGGCGCTTCTGCTGCTGCTCGGCAGCATCGCATGCATCCGGTTCGGATTCGATGCCGAGCGCGCCTTCGGCGCCAAGGACCCCTCGTCATGCGTGGCCGACGAGACTGCAGGTGCGGCACTCGCGCTGCTCGTCGTGCCGTGGCCGCTGCTGTGGCCGGCGGAAGGAGCCGGGCTTGGCGCCGTCGTTGGCGCGTGCGCCGCAGGGTTCCTGCTCTTTCGGGCATTTGATGTGTGGAAGCCAGGTGCGATCCGCACGCTTCAGGGGAGGGCGGGCGGATGGGGCATTCTGCTCGATGACCTGGCGGCTGCGCTGTGGTGCTGGCCTCCGCTGATCGTGCTCTCGATCGCCGCGAAGTCGATGCTGTAGCGCGCCGCGTCGCTGCGTTCCGCCCGCGTGCGGCGCAGGATTCCCTACAGCGGCCGCTCGGCGCGCATGTCCACGCGCGCCTCGAGCACGGTGCGCATGTTGCAGAGGTACCAGCGCCAGCTCTCGGCGTCCTCGGCCATGGCGATGAGCGAGTCAGGGTCCTCGGCAAACGGCCCCATGCGCAGCACCACGAGCGACCCGTCCTCGGTGGAGGGCGTCACCGACCACTCTGCGCGCACATCGTGGTCGCCGATGCGACCCGGCCATCGCCACGCAATCGTGCCGCCCGGATCGAAGGTGTCGATCCCGATCGTCAGCGTCCGCTTGAACTTCCGGTCCCACCCGAGCACGATCGAGCCGCCCGTGCGAAGGTCAACCTCCGCGGCCACCGGAAACCAGCGCGTGAGGCCATCGCTGGTGGTGAGCGCCGCGAACACATCCTCCGGGTGCGCCGCGATCGTCTCTCGCATGGTGATCCACACGCCATCCTGCTCTCGGGCGATCATGGCGCAGCAGCCTCCGCACCGATCTGGAGCGGCGCGCCCTGCGCATCCTCGTGCGCGAGCAGGTCATCGACGGTCTCCCGCTGGCGCACCAGCCGCACGGATGGCCCGTCGACGATCACCTCCGCCGGAAGGGCATGGCTGTTGTAGCGGCTCGCCATGCTCATGCCGTAGGCGCCTGCGGTGAAGATGGCCAGCAGGTCCCCGCGGTCCATCCCCGGCAGGTCCCGGTCGAGCGCGAGGTAGTCGCCAGTCTCGCAGAGCGGACCGACGACATCGACGGTCTCGAGCCCGTCCATGCGCACAGACCGCTCACGCCGCGCGGGGACGAGCCCGGCCGCCGGTCGCACGGGCCACATGAAGTGGAATGCGTCGTAGTGCGATGGGCGAAGCAGCGTGTGCATGCCCGCATCGCAGATGACGAAGGTCTTCGCGCCACCGCGCTTGACGTACTGCACGCGCGTGACGAGCACGCCTGCATTCGCGGCAATCGTGCGTCCCGGCTCGAGGATGAGCTGCAGGCCATCGCGCACCCGGGGCCCGAGCAGCGGCTCCACCGCGTCCGCGTAGCGGCGTGCATCGGGGCTCTGGCCGGTCTCGTAGTCCGCGCCGAATCCGCCGCCGAGGTCGAGCGTGCGGATCCGGATGCCCTCGCGCGCCAGCTCGTCCGCGAGCGCGAGCGCCCGGCGCACGCTCTCCACGTAGGGCTCCACGCTGTAGACGGGCGAGCCGATGTGCAGGTGGATGCCGTCCAGCACGGCGTGGGCGTCGCGTCCATGGCGGCGGAAGATGCCCGCGGCCTGCGCGATGTCCACGCCGAACTTGGTCTCCCGCGTGCCGGTGGTCGTGTGGCGGTGGGTGCGGGGGTCGACATCGGGATTGACCCGCAGCGCGCAGTGGGCCGTGCTCGACGCGTCCGCAGCGAGGCGCTGCACGTTCTCGAGCTCGGGCTCGCTCTCGATGTTGAACAGGCCGATCCGCTCGCGGAGCGCGAGGCGGATCTCCCCGTCGGACTTGCCCACGCCCGCGTACACGATGAGGGCAGCCGGGCATCCCGCCCTTCGGGCTCGGGTCAGCTCGCCTCCGGAGACCACATCCATGCCCACGCCCGCATCCACCAGCGTGCGGAGCACGGCGATGTTCGGGCAGCTCTTCACCGAGAAGCAGATCCTCGGGTTGAGCGCGGCCCACGCCGACTGCAGCCGCTGCGTGTGGTCGCGGAGCGTCGCCGCGGAGTACACGTAGGTCGGCGTTCCTGCCGCCGCAGCGATCGCCTCGAGGGGCACGCTGTCGCAGTGAAGCGTCCCGTCGAGGTAGCTGAAGTGGTCCATGGTCCGACGAGCCTATGCCGATGGGCTGTCAGGCGCCTGCGCGCGGCCCCGGGACTGCGCCGAGCGCCGTCGCCATGCCTGAAATGTCCAGCCTGCCACAGCGACCGCGGCCACCACCAGCAGCCATCCCGTCGGCGAATCCGGCGCGCGCACCGCGCCTCCCGAGAACCGCTCCGCGAGCGGAAGCCCTGCGCCGCAGAGCAGCATGGATCCGACGAGCGCAGACACGCCCGACAGCGCCACGCGCGTGAAGAGAATCCCCATCACGAGTCCCGCGACGCCCCCGGCGCCTGCCGACGCCGCGAGCAGCGTGCGTGCCTGCTGCGGCACCGAGTCCCAGGCCGCGGAGAGGTCGCGACGCACCTGCACGCCAGCGCGCGCGAGCGTGATCAGCGCGCTCGCGTCGTCGCGTGCGGCTGCGCCGGTGTCCGCGACGGGAGGGGTGTTTCCGGGATTTCCGGCCGAGGCCGCAGCCGTCGAGGCTCGGGCCTGTCCCGACAGTGCCCGCTCGATGGCGGCGAGCGCGATGCTGCGAGCGTCGCGGACCCCGGCCGCGGCATTGGGGTCCACGGCGGCTGACGGTGGCTCCCCGTACGGTGCGCGCCCAGTGGGGATCACGCCGCGCTCGATGAGCGCGCCCGCCACAAGGAGGCCGCCGAGGGCACCGACGACACCGAGCAGGAGCGCGATCGTCGGCTGCAGGAACAGCGCCGCAAGTCCCGCGCCAAGCACGGCACACGTCGCAGCGCAGAGCGCGGGCGGCCACTCGGGCACGAGCGACTCGCACAGGGCGCCTCCGGCGATCCAGCCTGCAGCGCCGCCTGCAAGCGTCACCATCAGCAGCAGCAGCCTGCCGCCGAAGAGCAGGAGAAGAAGTCCGATGGCGGCGGTCGCTCCCATCCAGAGCGCCGCCAGCGTGCCGGCTGCAGGTGAGGTCGCGTCCATCTCGGCGCGAGCTCAGCGCGAGCGCGTTCCTGTGCCCGTGTGAGGCGGAATGGCGGCGCGCGGGGCATCGGCCGCGCGCGCGCCGTCCTTGACGAACGTGCCGCTGCCGGCGTCCTTGCGGACCCCGGGGAAGGCCAGCACCCGGTTGTGCATCGCGACGTAGACGCCAGGCGGCATGACCTGCACGGCGAGCAGGGCTTCCGTGAGGTTCTGCACCGAGTCGGTGCGGCGCAGCTCCCACGGCCGCATCGCGCCCGTGAGCACGACGACCTTGCGCGTGCCCGAGGCCGACAGGCGCGCGAGGATCGCCTCGCCCGAGACCGCGAGCCGGTCAGTGCCGTGCACCACCACCACGCCGTCGTGGTCCTGCAGTTCACGCTCGGCGGTCTCGGCGATGAGCGCATGGTCTGCTGGCGTCATGTCGAGGCTGTCCTTGTTCATGAGCGGCACCCTGTCGATCGAGACGCCACGCAGCTCGAGCGACGACAGGATCGCGTCAAGGACGCTCACCCGGTTGGTGAGCATGCCCGCCAGCTCGTCGTAGGTCTTCTCGATGGTGCCCCCGGTCGAGATGATCGCAACCCTGAACATCGCTCGCTCAGGCGCGGGCCGCCACGCGGGCGCGGGGACGGGCACGGCTGGCCCCCTTGCGCGCGGCGGGTGACTGCACGGTCTCCATGACGTACTGGAACATGAGCGGGGCGACGATCGTCGCGTCGCTCTCGACGATGAAGCGGGGGGTCTTCACGCCGAGCTTGCCCCAGGTGATCTTCTCGTTGGGCGTCGCGCCCGAGTAGGAGCCGAACGACGTCGTGGAGTCGCTGATCTGGCAGAAGTAGCCCCACAGGGGCACCTTGGTGCGCCCGAGGTCCTGGTGCAGCATCGGCACGACGCAGATCGGGAAGTCGCCCGCAATGCCGCCGCCGATCTGGAAGAAGCCGATCGAGCTCGACTTGCTCTGCCGCGTGTACCAGTCCGCGAACGCGATCATGTACTCGACGCCGCTGCGCATCGTCGTCACGTTTCGGATGTCGCCGGCGATGCAGTGCGCGGCGAAGATGTTGCCCGTGGTCGAGTCCTCCCAGCCGGGGACGACCATGGGGAGGTTGCGCTCGGCGGCGGCGAGGAGCCAGCTGTTCTTCGGGTCGATCTCGTAGTGCTTGCGCAGCTTGCCCGAGAGCAGGATGCGGTAGAAGAACTCGTGCGGGAACATCCGCTCGCCCGCGCGGTCGGCGCGCGTCCACTCGTCAAGGATGGCCCGCTCGATGCGCCGGATCGCCTGCTCCTCGGGGATGCAGGTGTCGGTGACGCGGTTGAGGTGACGGTCGAGCAGCCGCTTCTCGTCGGC
>JBIIIL010000327.1:0-2610 GCA_044234825.1 Phycisphaerales bacterium | reverse complement strand
CGCCGGCGTCGCGCTCCAGCGGATGGGCGGGGATGCGCAGTTCCACCGGCTCGGTGGCCGGCGCTGGGCCGGCGGCGAGCGCGGCGAGCGCGGCGAGCGCGGCGAGCGCGCGGCGCAGCGGCCGTGGGGCGAGCGCCGGCCTCACGGCGTCACCGGATGCGGCGCGCGCAGCCCGGCGGCGAGGGCGGCGCGGCCGGGATCGCCGGGCTCGATCAGCCCGTGGCGCAGGAAGAAGTCGATCAGCACGAGATTGCAGTTGAACTTGAAGTCGCGGGTGTCGCGCACCGTCGCCATGACGCGCGCCGCCGGCCAGAGTTCGTATCTTTCCATCTCGCCATCCGCGGGGCGCGGCACGAAATCCGCCGGCAATTCGAGGTCGAAGCAGAACTGGATGTCGGGCTTGAGCCCATCGGCGGCCGCCATGCAATACGAGACCGACCCGGCGGGCAGCGCGCGGCGCGCGAGCGCCTCGGGGATCGACGCCTCCTCGGCGCATTCCTTGATCAGGTTCTCGAAGATCCCGATCCCGACCGGCTGGCCGCCGGCGACCGTGTTGTCGAGCATGCCGGGATAGGTCGACTTGGTCCGCGCGCGCCGCGGGACCCAGATATGGATCCCGTCGGGCTTGCGCACGAATCCGGTCATGTGGACGCCGCAGGCGGCGATGCCGAAGGCCGGCACCGCCGCGCGTTCGATCTGCAGCAGCGCCGGCGCGCCGACATGCGCCGCCACCGGGTAGAATTCGTCGCGCCGGCCCGTGACCAGCCCCTCGCGCTCCATCGCCCGCACCACGCCGTCCATCGCCGCGCTGCGCGCCGCCGGATCGGCGAGACCGTCGTCGAGCGCCAGCGCCTGCGGCCCCAGGCGCAGCTCGGGATGGTGCGCCGCGAGCCGCGCCGCCAGCCCATGGCGCACCCATCCGACCCGCCGCTGCGCGACGGTGAACGGCGTGAACTCGCCCAGGTCATGGGCGTTGCACTCGGCGATGCGATCGAGGAACGACATGCCGCGACACTGACCCGTTGGCCCGTCCGAGGCAATGGGGCGGCGCGCGGTTTGCGTCCCCCGTCGCCGAGGATGATGATGGCCGGAACCATCCGCCAGACCTCGAGGACGGTTCACCGCTCCATGACCCCGTTGCATCCGCGCCAGCAGCACATCGCCGACCTCGCCCGCGAGAAGGGCTATGTCACCATCGACGATCTGGCCACGGCGCTGGACGTCACGCCCCAGACGCTGCGCCGCGACATCAATCTGCTCTGCGCGCGCGGCATCCTCGCGCGCTTCCACGGCGGGGCGGCCTATCGCTCGAGCGTCGCGAACATGCCCTACGCGGCGCGCGCCGGATCGATGACCGAGGCCAAGGCCGCGATCGCCGCAAGCGTCGCGGCGGAGATCCCCGACGCGTCGTCGCTGTTCATCGACATCGGAACGACGGCCGAGGCCGTCGCCACGGCTTTGCGCACGAAGTCGGGCCTGCGCGTGGTCACCAACAACCTCAACGTCGTGCGGCTGCTCGCCGACAAGGAGGATTTCGAGATCACCGTGACCGGCGGCATGCTGCGCCATCGCGATCTCGCGATCGTCGGCGCGACGGCGACCGATTTCGTCGCCCGGTTCCGGCTCGACTACGCGATCCTCGGCGTGGTCGCGATCGAGGACAGCGGCGCCATCCTCGATTTCCACGCCGACGAGGCGGCGCTCACCCAGGCGATCATCGGGTGCGGCCGCCAATGTTTCGTCGTCGCCGACAGCAGCAAGTTCGGCCGCCACGCCTTCGCCCGCGTGGCGCGCCTTTCCCAGGTCTCGGCCCTGTTCACCGACGCGCTGCCCGAGGGGCGCTGGGCCAGGACGATCGCGGAGTCCGGCGTCCGCCTGGTGCTGGCCAAGGAGAGGCCGGCCTCATGAATGTTCGAATACGAACTACATAGGTTCATAAACGAACAATTTCCTTGCAGCAGCGGTCAGGATCGCGTTTCATCGTCTGCGCATGTTCGGATACGAGCAGCACGACCGGCGAGGAAACGCATGAAATGGATCCGCACCCGTGTCCTGGCTGGCGAGAGGCTCGGCGGCGCCTGGCTCAGCCTTGCGTCGCCGGTCGCGGCCGAGATCGCCGCCCGCAGCGGCTTCGACTGGATCCTGTTCGATCTCGAACACGGCCTGGGTGACCACAACGACCTGCTGCACCAGTTGCAGGCGATCGAGGCAGCCCCCGCGGTGGGCATCGTTCGCGTACCTGCCATCGACGGCGCGGCGTTCAAGCGCGTGCTCGATCTGGGACCGGCCGGACTGATGATCCCCGACGTGCGGACGGCAGCGGCGGCCAGCGAGATGGTGCGTCTGGCACGCATCCCGCCGCTGGGAGTGCGCGGGATCGCCCAGTCGAGCCGCGCCTCGGGCTACGGCGCCGATTACGAGCGCTACAGATCCGAGGCGAATGCCAACCTGCTCCTCGTCGCCCAGATCGAGTCGCGCGAGGGCGTCGCCAACGCATCCGCGATCGCCGCCATCGACGGAATCGACGTGCTGTTCGTCGGACCTCTCGATCTGTCGACCGACATGGGAACGGGGCAGGGACGGCCGCGCGGGGCCTTCGCGGCGGCGGTG
>JBIIIL010000312.1:0-2611 GCA_044234825.1 Phycisphaerales bacterium | reverse complement strand
GGCGAGCGGCTGGGCCTCTCTGCGCTCGTCGTGTTCCTCTCGCTCGTCTTCTGGGGGTTCCTGCTTGGACCGGTCGGCATGTTCCTGTCCGTGCCGCTGACGATGCTCGCGAAGATCCTGCTCAACAACGCCGACGACCTGCGATGGCTCGCCATCATGCTCGGGCCTGCGCCAAAGTCGGCGCCTGACCGGGGCGGCGTGCGGTGAGCGAGCACGGTCCGGTCGCACGGCGACTGCGCGACGAGCTCACCCGCCTTGAGCGGGATCTCGCGGCAGGCGGCTTTCTGGTGAGCGCAGTCCAGGTGATCGATGAGGGCCGCTGGGGACGGCTCGACGCAGCGGTTGAGGGCCAGTCGAGCGGCGGCAAGATCCAGATTCACCTGTCGACCAAGGGCGCGGTCAGCGTGGTGCCTCAGGGAGCGGCCGCGACCGACATCGCGAATGCGCTCGGCCTCTCCGCATCCCCGCGCGCCGCATCGGCGGCATCGACGCCATCGCGGCCACGTCAGGTGCGCGAAGCCGCACCGGTCATCGCGACACGCGGCGCGGCTGTGAACGCCAGCACGAACGCCGGCGCGCCCGCCAGTGCCGTGCCGGCGCGCACGGCCCCCGATCGCGCACTTTCAGCGCCTCCGGATCCGAGCGCGCCTGTGATCGTCGACTGCTCCAAGTTCGGCCAGCACCTGATCGGCCCGACGGAGTGGCGCGGGGTCCAGCGCACGCGCAGCGGAGCCTTCGTGGAGGTCTTCCGCAGCGCCCGCCACGAGCGCGGGCACAACAACCTCGGAGAGCTCCTCGCCATCATCGACGCCTGCGATCGGATCGCCGACGGCCGGCTTTCGTGCAGCGGCATCCGCTCCGACAGCCGCACCGCCATCAGCTGGTTCACCAAGCGCCTCATCAAGACGACGCTGAGTGTTGATGAGGTGTGCGATCCGGCCTTTGCGGCTGCCGTGCGCCGCGCACAGGCATGGCTCAGGTCGCCGGCCCGCGACGCGTGCCGGGTCAGCGTCACGCTCTGGGACACGCGCCGCGAGGGCGAGAACCCGGCGGACTTCGGCCGCAAGTGACTCGCCGGCGGGCGACGCGCCCCTCGACGCATATCTGGCCGCCAGTCCTTCAGGCACTCAGTTGTCGTCGAGCGCCGGGCCGAGCGGGTCCCAGATGAGTCCGGGCTTGTTCCAGTCGCCGTTGGGCTGCGAAGGATCGCGCGAGTCCTGCGCGCTCGTCGTGGCGTCCATGTTCTTGACGAGCGCGATGTGGCCGTCCGCGAAGCAGATGTGGCCGCCATCGAAGTGACGCGCGGCAAACCGCTTCCAGTCGCTGCGGTGGCGGCGCAGGTCGCGGCCGAAGTGAACGTCGCTGGCCGGCAGCTCCTCGGGCGTGGTGCGCATCTCGAGCATGAACACGGTCTCGGCGGCGCGAGGGATCATCGACATGCTCAGCGTGCGGCTCGGCGTGAAGTCTGCGATGCCACCGCTGCTCTGGAATGTGTTGTTGAGCTGCGAGTTCGGCACGTAGCAGAAGAAGAATGACCTGCGGATGCCGTTGGCGCCGGCGGGGCCGAACTCCCACGGCGCGCCCTCTGGGGCCTTGGCCGAGGGATCGAGGAAGATGTTCCGCTCAGGCGGCACCGGCGCGAAGCGCTGCGCCGCAAAGGCCTCCTCCACAAGCTGGGTGTACGGGCGCTGGTCGGCGAACTCGGGGATCGCGTTGGCCCAGTACGCGGGCTGGGCAAGGTTCGCCTGCATCTGCGACGCGTCCTTGAGGCCCTCCCATGGCAGGCGCTCCTTGTTGGCCGTCGTGTACTGCACCGTGCCGCGCCCCCACTGCTGGAGGTTGGACTTGCTCACGGTGGCGCGGCTGTTGCGCTGCACGGTCGAGATCGCGGGGAACAGCAGCCCCACGAGCACCGTGATGACGCCCACGACGACCAGCATCTCGACGATCGTGAACCCGACCATTGCCCTGCCTCGCGAGTCTGATCGCATCGCTCAGGTCCATCCTGCAAGCACGACGGACAGGTCAAGCGCATTGACGGTGCCGTCGCGGTTGAGGTCGGCGCTCGCGAGCGACGATCCCCACGCGCTGAGCACCGCGGCGAGGTCGAGCCCGTCGACGCGGCTGTCGCCGTTGATGTCGCCCGGACGCGCTGGTGCGGCGCATCCGCCAAGGACCTGCGTGACTGCAGCTGGGGGCGGGCATGTGCCCGGAGGATCCGGGATGCCGTCGCCAGTGCAGTCGGCAAGCGGGCATGGCGTCCACGCATTCGGGGCTCCGAATGTGCTCTGCGAGGTCGTGTCGTCGTACTGGCTCGATGACGTGACGGTCCCGTCCACGTCGCGCCGCAGCCTGCACACGTCCCCGCTTGCGACCGCACCGTGGTTGTAGTAGATGCTGCCCTCGCCAGCCCAGCCGAACACGACATCGCCTGCAGCGTTGCGCACGCGCATCCGCCACTCGTCGTTGCTCGTCGTGAAGGACCCGCTGACATGGCCGGCTGCGCTTCCCGTCGTGAACGCGATCACGGTCGTGTCGGTCGAGTTGAGGTTGATCCAGCGGTCGCCCGCCCCGGGGTTGAAGCTGAGGTCAGTATTGAGGCCCCCTGCGG
>JBIIIL010000346.1:0-2613 GCA_044234825.1 Phycisphaerales bacterium | reverse complement strand
CGACGGCAGCATCATGGCCAGAGCGCCGAACATGCAGTCGGTCATGCGGAACCCGGTGAGGCCGCGCGCCGCGCAGGCCGCCGGCAGCACGCCGTTGCCGACCGTGCCCGGCGGGCAGATCACCTCGATGGCGCGGAACACGCCCTCGTTGTTGGGAATGCCGGGCGGAAGGACCGAGCGCACGCCGGTGTAGCTCGCGGCCTTGGTGAAGGAGAGGGTGCTGTTGATGGCTCCCCTCACCTGCGGGCTCGTGCCGGTCCAGTCCACCACCATATGGTCACCGGTCTTGCGGATGGCGACGAACAGGCGGATCGGCCTGCCGTCGTCGACGCCGTCGTCGTCGATCCAGTCCTCGAAGCTCCAGGTGCCGTCGGGCAGCGCGGCCAGCGCCGCGCGCGTCATCCGCTCCGCGTAGTCGATCGTCTCGCGCATCAGCGCGCGCGTCGTCGCGGCGCCGTGTCGCGCCACGAGGGCAGCGAACTGGGTCTCGGCGACGTGGCAGGCCGCCAGCTGGGCGCGCAGATCGCCGAACACCTTGGTCGGAACCCGCACGTTGCGTTCGATGAAGGTCATGATCGTCCGGTCGGGCCGGCCGGCCGCGTAGAGCTTCAGCGGCGCGATGCGCAGCCCCTCGGCATAGATCTCGGTCGAGTCCGAGGCGTTCGAGCCCGCGACCCGGCCGCCCACGTCGGTGTGGTGGCACACGGTGCAGGCGAAGGCGATGCGTTCGCCGCCGTGGAACAGCGGCTTGAACACGAAGATGTCCGGCAGGTGCATCCCGCCGTCGAACGGATCGTTCATGATGAACACGTCGCCCTCGGCGATGTCGCCGGCGAAATGCCTCATGATCGATTCCATGGCCGTGGGCACCGATCCCAGATGACCGGGCAGCGTCAGCCCCTGCGCGATCAGCTTGCCGTCGGCGTCGGCGAAGCCGGTCGAGAAATCCATGTTGTCCTTGAGCACGCCCGAATAGGTCGTCCGCACGATGGTCAGGGCCATCTCGTCGGCGATCGAGAAGATCGCGTTCTTGAACAGCTCGAAGTCGATCGGATCGACGTTCCCGGACATCCTTGGCTCTCCGCGGCGACGGCGCCGATGTTGCGGCCGGCAAGACGGTCGCGGCAAGCGCGCCGCGCGGCGGCCGGTCAGGCGGCGGCCGGCGCCAGGGCGCGCGCGATCGCCGCGGCGAGTTCGCGCTGGCGGATCGGCTTGGACAGGAAGCCGACGATGCCCGAGGCCGCGGCCTGTTCGCGGTCGGACGCCTGGGTGAAGGCGGAGAGCGCCAGGATCGGCACGGTGGCCCCGCGGCCGCCCGCCGCGCGGATGCGACGCGCCGCCTCGAACCCGTCCATCACCGGCATCTGGATGTCGACGAGGACGACGTCGAACCGGTCTTGGACGAAGGCCTCGACCGCTTCGAGGCCATTGCCGACGATCCGCACGCGATGGCCGAGCCCTTCCAGCATCAGCCTCACGACCAGCTGGTTGGTGGGCGTGTCTTCGGCGACCAGGATCTCGAGCGACGACGGCGCGGCGGCCTCGGCGCCGGCGGCCGCGTCGGGGACGGCCGCCGGCGCGGGACGCAGGGGCAGCACCAGTTCGAAGACCGCGCCGGATCCGGCGGCCGGCAGCAGCGTCACCTCGCCGCCCATCATGCGCGCCAGGCTGCGGCTGATCGACAGGCCCAGCCCCGAGCCGGCATGCGGCCGCAGGCGTTCGGCGCGGCCCTGCTTGAACGGCTCGAAGATCTCGCTGCGCAGCTCCTCCGGCACGCCCGGGCCGGTATCGGCGACGAGGAAGCGAAGCCGTGGCGCGGGGCCGCCGGCATCGACGACCAGAATGTCCAGGCTGACGCGTCCCGCCGGCGTGAACTTGACCGCGTTGCCCATCAGGTTGGTGAGGATCTGCATCAGCCGCGCCTCGTCGGCGACGATGCGATGCGGCACGTCCGCGGCGATGCGCGCGACGATCTCCAGCCGCGTGGCGTTCGGCAGGCCGTTGATGATCAGGATCAGACGATCGACGAAGCCGCGCAGGTCGACCGGCGAGTCGACCAGCTCGACGCGGCCGGCCTGCAGCCGCGAGAAGTCGAGCACGTCGTTCACGATCTGCAGCAGCTGGCCCCCGGCCGCCTCCATCGTCTCGACGAAGTGGCGCTGCTGCGCGGTCAGCTGCGTGCCGTAGAGCAGGTTGGACAGGCCGATCACGGCGTTGAGCGGCGTGCGGATCTCGTGGCTCATCGTCGCGAGGAATTGGCTCTTGGCGCGGTTCGCCTCCTCGGCCGCGCTCTGCGCCAGCTCGGCGCTGCGCAGCGCCTGGCTGCGCGCGCGCAGGAAGAAGAGCAGCGCCAGCCCGCCGGTCAGCAGGAAGGCGATCGCCGCCATGGCGCTGGTCTCGAGCAGGGCCAGCAGCTCGCGCTCGTCCTGCCCCTCGCGCCGCAGAAGGATCAGCGAGGCGTCGCGCAGGATCAGGGACGCGTTCGCGATCCGCCGCTCGAGCTGCTGGACGCTCTGCGGGCCCCAGTCGCTGACGCTGCGCGGATCGAGCGCCGGCTCCAAGGTCTCCAGCCGGGCCAGGATCGACCGGCCGTCCTGGTGAGCCATCAGCGCG
>JBIIIL010000311.1:0-2638 GCA_044234825.1 Phycisphaerales bacterium | reverse complement strand
CAGCGCCTGTGGGGCGACTCGGGGCTGGCGCTCTCTCCCGACGCGACCACCTACAGCATCACGCAGACGTCGGCTGCGTTCCGGCCAGGATTCGGCGTGGCGTTCGGATGGGTCAGCTCCTCGGCCTTCGGTGCCGACACGCTTCTTGCCCGAGCTGCGGACAGCGCCGGCGCCGATCGCTGGACGGCTGGCACCGTCACCGTGAGCGCGACGTCGTCGAAGTCGCGCGCGCTGGTCGTGCCGGCGTGCGGCGGATTCGTGTGGGTGTGGCAGGACGGGGCCAGTGGCGCGGCAGATCTCGTGGGCGCCCGTGTTGGCCTTGACGGTGTGCTTGGCGATCCGGCGACAGTGGCACCTGGCGACCTCAATGGCGACGGTGCCGTGAACGGCGTCGATCTCACGGCGCTCCTGGCCGCATGGGGATCATCTGGAGGCTCCGCCGACATCAACGGCGACGGCTCGGTGAACGGCCTCGACCTCACCGCGCTGCTCGCGGCGTGGACTGGCTGAGTCCCCGTTCACCACCTCCTCGACGATCCTCGCGACAGCTCGCCCAGCTGAGGCCCAGTTCAGTCGCTCGTCGTACTCGCGCAGCGCCGCAAGGCTCATGCGCCGGTACTCGTCGGGGTCGCGCACGAGTGCGGCAATGCGAGCGGCCCATTCGTCAGGTTGGCGGTCGGGCGCGAAGAGAAATCCGGTGTCCCCATTGCGGACGATGAACGGCACACCGCCCGTGGCGGTGGCGAAGGTGGGCAGGCCGTGCGAGGCCGCCTCGTTGAACACCACGCCAAAGCACTCCGCGACCGTCGGAAGGATGAAGGCAGTGGCCTTCCTGTACAGCTCGTCGATGGCCGCACGGCCCGATGCGGTCGACTTGGACACATATCCATGGGCCTGCACGCCCTCGGGCAGCGCAGTGCCGCGCGGTGCCTCGCATCCCACGATGTCAAGCCTCGCCCGGACACCGCGTCCGCGCAGCTCCATGAGGACCCGGATCGCGAAGTCGCATCCCTTGCGCTCCCAGTTGACGCCGGCGAGCAGCAGCCGCGCCTCGCTCCGCACAAGCCGCTCGTCGGCGAGCCGCGAGATCTCGTCTGCGGTGCGGCCGCCGTCGACATTGGCTCCGAGCGGCACCAGCCGGATCAGGCTCGGGTCGCACCCGTAGTCGAGGATCGCGGACTCGGCAGCCCAGTCCGAGGCGAAGATCAGCCGCTGCGCGCGGCGCAGGCCCCGCCGGTCAGCCTCGTGCCCGTCCCGGATCGTGCGCGCCGACAGGTTGGTCCACGCGGGGTAGTAGTCGAGCAGGCTTGCGAAGGTGCAGTCCGTCCACACGATGATGGGCAGGCTGGTGTCGCAGTAGGCGATCGGCAGGATTCCAGGCACCACGATGGCATCGATCGGCCGGCTCGGCGTGTGGGCGCGAGCGAGCTGGCGCTCGACCTGCGCGCCGTAGTGGCGCAGGTATCCCGGATCTCGGTGAGGATGGTCGCGCACGCCGCGCACGCGGGTGTTCCACAGGTACTTCGCGATGTTGACCGGATTGAGCTGGCGCCTCAGCCCGCCTATGCGGACGAGCTCGATGCCCTGATCCTCGAGGCACCGGGCGATGTGGTAGCCAAGGCCGGACCACTTGGTGATGTCGGTGGAGTCGTACGCGGTGACGTAGGCAAGCCTGAGGCGATGCGCGTTGCCTGCGGAGGAGTGCCCGAATGCCATGGCGCGAGCCTAGAAATGCGCGCGCACGGATCCAGACGGATTGCGCAGCGGCCAACGGATGCCGCGGCCAGCCATCAAACGGGTCTCGAAGTCGCGATCCGGCGCATACGATCGGGGCAGTGCCCCACGGACTTGCCCCGATCGGAGTGTTCGCCTTCAAGCGGCCGGCCCACCTCGCGAAGGCCCTCGCGTCGCTCGCCGAGAATCCCGAGTTCTCTCGCAGCGACCTGTACATCTTCTGCGACGGGGCCCGCAACGATGCCGAGCGCGAGGGTGTGGATGCAGTGCGGCGCGTGGCCCAGCAGTGCGATCATCCGTCCAAGACCGTGGTGGAGCAGCCCAAGAACCTCGGGCTTGCACGATCGATCATCTCCGGAGTGAGCCAGCTCTGCGAGCGCTACGGCGCAGCCATCGTGATCGAGGATGACCTGACGCTCTCGCCCGTCTTCCTGCGGTACACCAACGACGCGCTCGAGCGCTACCGCGACGATGCGCAGGTCATGCAGGTGTCCGGCCACATCTTCCCGCGCAGGATCAGGTCCGCCAACGATGCGGTCATGCTGCCCATGACCACCACCTACGGATGGGCCACCTGGAAGCGCGCATGGGCGCACTTTGACCCGGCGATGTCGGGACGGGCGGCGCTCTCCGCGGATGCGGCGCTCCGGCGGCGGTTTGACCTTGATGGCGCGTACCCGTACTGGGAGATGCTCGAGAACCAGGTCAAGGGCCAGGTCGACTCGTGGGGCATCAAGTGGTACCTGTCCGTGTTCATGCAGGAGGGGCTGACGGTGTTCCCCACGCAGACGCTCGTCGCGCACGAGTTCGACGGGACCGGCACGCACCTCACCGTGCCGCAGCACCGGCTGCAGGTCCTGGGCACGGCGCCCGTCATGCGCTGGCCGCGCGCCGAGTTCGACCG
>JBIIIL010000310.1:0-2645 GCA_044234825.1 Phycisphaerales bacterium | reverse complement strand
TCTTCGGGTGCTGGACGAGCGCATCCAGGCGAACGGTGCGACCGATCGTGGAGCGGCTCGGCGGACTGATGGTCTACCCGGTGCAGTACGAGGGGGTGGAGTCGAGCCCGAACCTGGTCTATGCGGGTGCGGCGCCGAACCAGCAGATCGTGCCGGCGATGCAGTGGCTCTTCGACCGAGGCGCGCGCCGCGTCGCGCTCGTCGGCAGCGACTACGTGTTCCCGCACGTCGCCCACGCGATCATCCGGGACCTGGTGCGCTCGCTTGGTGGCGAGGTGGTGGTGGAGCGCTACATCCCGCTGTCCGGCGGCGGGGAGGATGAGGCGGCGCGCGCCATCGTGGCGGCGAGGCCCGATGCCATCCTCAACACCGTCAACGGCGACTCCAATCGCACGCTGATGAGAGCGCTGCGGTCCTTGGGGGTGGAGCCTGGGCGGACCCCAGTGGTGTCCTTCAGCATCGCAGAGCCGCAGATCGCGGCGTGGTCTCCGGACCTCTTCGCCGGCGACTTCGTGGCAGCCACCTACTTCGAGTCGATGCCGAGCCCGCAGAGCAGGGCGTTCGCCCGTGCGCTGCGCGCGCACCACGGGGACTCGGCGCGCGCGAGCGACGCCGTCGAGTCGGCGTACACCGCATTCATGCTGTGGGCTCAGGCGGTCGAGGACGCCGGCACGCCCGACCCTAAGGCCGTGCGCGCCGCGATGGGCGGCATGTTCACGGTGGGACCGGCAGGTGTTGCAGTCGTCGATGCGTCGAGCGGGCACCTCTGGCGCAGTGCGCGCATCGGCGAGGTGATGCCCGGCGGCTCGATCCGCGTCGTGTGGGAGTCGGGCGCGCCGATCCGACCGATGCCGTACCCCATGTGGCGCAGCAGAGGGGACTGGGATCGCTTCATCGCGGACTTGCGATCGGCCTGGCGTGGGTCATGGTCGAGCCCGGGCGACGTGCCCGCACCACGGCCGCACTGGGAGTCGGCACGCCCCGATGCGCTCGGAGGTGAGCGATGAGCCGCCGCACGGGATCGCGCCGCCACGGACTCGGCCGCACGCTCGCGCTGGCGCTCTCCGTGATGGCCATCGGGCCGCTCGTGTTCCTCGCGGGCTTCATGTGGGTGACGACAGGTCGCGCCATCGAGCGATCCGCCACCGAGACGCTGACGGCGCTCGCGGACGAGAAGGCGTCGCGCCTGGAGATGTTCGTGGTGGACCGGCTGCGCCCCGTGGTCGCCGTGGCCGGCGACCCTGCCTTCATCGCGGCCGCGCGTGGCGCACTCACGGCGCAGGACGCTGCGCGCCTGCGCCTCTTCGCGGAGGCGATCGGCTATGGCGAGCTGATTGTGGCGGACACCCGGGGCAGGATCACGTTTGCCCTCGTGAATTCGCGGTGGGTGGGCAAGTCGACGGATGACGCGGATCTCGCGGCGATCGGCGTGTCCGCGGTGGCGAGGCGTGTGCGTGCCACCATGCAGGCCGATCTGACTCCGCCGCGTGCGGATGCGTCCGGCAGCTCGCTCTCGATCTACGCGGTCGCGCCGCTGGTGGATCGCGGCACGATCGTCGGCCTGTGCGCCGCGCAGTTGCCTACCGCGGAACTCGAAGAGGTCGTCTCGGACTACACGGGTCTTGGATCGACGGGCGACATCATCGGTGCCGCGGATGTGGACGGCCGGATCATCCTGACCACCTCAGGCCGGGCAAGCGCAGGCACCGGCTCTGTGGGCCGTGCGCTCGACCGATCCGGCCCAGGCATGGCGCGGCTGCGTGCAGCCTGCGCGGGCACGGCGTCCTCGGGCTACTGCACGGACACGGACGGGGATCCCGTGATCGGCGCGTGGACCTACGTGCCGAGCCTGCGCTGGGGACTTGGCGTCACGATGCACATCGATGAGGCGTTTGCGCTCGCCGAGCAGCAGCGCAACGTCACCCTGGCGGTGATCGCCGTCTTTGCGGTGGCCTCCGTCGTGATTGCCCGGATGCTCGCACGATCCATCAGCGCGCCGATCGAGCATGCGGCCGACCTTGGTGGCGCCCTCGCGGATGGGGACCTCACGAAGGACGTGACGCCAAGCGGCTCGGGCGAGCCGCGCGAGCTCCTTGACTCCATGCACCGCGCGGTGGTCGGGCTGCGTGCGCTGGTGGGGCGCATTCGCGCGTCTGCGGGCGAGTCCATGGGCGCCGCCACGCGGATCAGGGCGATCGCGCAGGAGCAGCAGGGCACCGTCACGGGCTTCGACGCGAGCGCCAGCCAGATCGCCGCGGCGGTTCACGAGATTGCGGCCACCGGTCGCCAGCTCGCCGCTGCCGTGGCGTCCGTCGCGCAGACCGCGCATGAGGCTGCCCAGTCGGCTGGGCAGGGTCAGGGGTCGCTCGATGACCTCGGCGGATCGATGCGCGAGCTTCAGCACGCATCCGCAGGCGTCGCGGGGCGGCTTGAGGCGATCCGGACGAAGGCCGAGTCGATCACCGGGATCGTCACCACGATCACGCGCGTGGCGGAGCAGGCGAACCTTCTGGCCATCAACGCGTCGATCGAGGCGGAGCGTGCGGGCGCGCACGGCGTCGGATTCCGAGTGGTTGCGCGCGAGGTTGCGCGCCTGGCGTCGCAGACTGCCACGGCGACCGTGGACATCGAGCGGCTCGTGGCGG
>JBIIIL010000309.1:0-2646 GCA_044234825.1 Phycisphaerales bacterium | reverse complement strand
CACCACAGAGAAACCCCGGGTCTCGTGCCGCTTCCCTTTCACGATTTGAAGCGTCAATCAGTACATCCCAAGAGTTCCTGGAGAACTGCTGCCGAGACTTCATCGGGAGAACGCCCAATACGGTGTGAAGCATCGCGTTTCCGTTGCATGCGTTAACGGGTCGCCCAAAGACAACCACGATGCGCTCGCGTCCAGACCGGCGTTCACCGACGCTGCCTCCCGTCCTAATCGGACACACCGCCGTGCATGTATGGGGCAACCACCAAGCAGAAAGTCTCATCAGGATCTGGCCGATGAGGGACACCCATCCAATCACTGCTTCTTTCCAAGCATTTGCCGCACCGCCTTGGCGAAGTCGCCCGGGGGCAGCGCGATCCGTCCGCCGGCATCGACGAGCGCATGGCCAAGCTGGAGCCGGAGCGCCGACACCTCGGCGTGCTTGCCGCCCGCCTGCGCAACCAGGTCCGCCTCGGGCATGCCGCCCGGCGCGTCGCAGAGCACCCGAAGGATCGTGCGCACCGCATCCCGGCCGACCTCGTCCTCGATCCGCCGAAGGACGACCCGGTAGAGCCCGGCCAGGCTGTGCGTGGCGAGGCACTCCTCTAGGCGCCCGGGCAGGCCTTCATGGGTGGGGAATGCGATGAGCTCATCCACCAGGGAGCGGAGGAACCCGGGGCTTGGAGCGTGTCGATGGGACACGATCGATTCGAGCTGTGGCGGCATGAGCGTCCGTCCGTCCTCGGCGAGGACTCCTTCGACCATGGCTCGGGCGCGCCCCGCAGAGAGCGGCCGAACCCGGGCAACGCGCGTCCGGCGGCGATCCGCCCGGGCCGGGGGCAGGTCACGCTTCCTCGGCGCCGTGAGCACGAGCTGCGCTCCGGCCGGTACCGGGGCATGCAGCCACGCGATCGCACCGACGTCCACGATGCGCTCGAGGCCGTCGATCGCTACGATCAGACGCGTGTCGCGGGCCACGGCCTCCGCGGCGAGCGCCTGCATGGCGTCGGAAGACATCGGCTCACCGATGCGGACATCGGTGGCCGCGATGCCGAGTCGCGCTGCCGCGGTCACGATGACGCGCCGCGCGGTCTCCGCGGCCGTCGCAGGGGTCGCTCCCACGCCGACGAAGTGCTGAACGAGCGTGGCACGCGCGGACTCCGCGTAGTGCCGCAGCGCGTTCGCGAACACGGCGCTCTTGCCGCTCCCCGACGGCCCGACGATCACGACGCGCCCGCTGCGTGGGTCAGAAAGCAAGCCGCGCACCTCGCGCAGCTCGTCCGGGTCGGGAACATAGGTTCGAGTGAGACGCGCCGCATGCGCCCGGTGCGCGGCCCAGTCGGGAAGCGCCGCGTCGCCGAGCAGATCGGCTGGGTACAGGCGATCGATGCGCTCCCAGATGTCGTCCGTCACGGCGTCTGCGAAGGCCTTTGGATCGGGATAGTCCTCGGTCACCCGGAATCCAAGGCCGCGGATGGCCTGCTTGAGGTCTACGAGCTTCTGCCGATCGGCCGGTTCCGTCGACTCGAAGTCCTCGCCCCGTCCCGCCGAGTACGCGTACGCACGGAAGTAGAAGCTCGCGTCGGACCGCGCGCCGCCGAACACCCCGTGCCGGAACTCGAGCTCGGTGATGCTCGAGCCGCCGGCGTGCTCCCGGAGCCATGGCATGCGTTCGACCAATGCCGCCGGAAACGCGCCCGCAGGCGGGATCCATCCGTACCGGTGGCCGAGCAGCCCGACGAAGTATGGCCGGCAGCGCTCTACCTCACGCAGGCAGATCGGCAGGGTCATCCCCTGCCCGGCCTGCTCGCTCGTGATGCCCCACCGCAGGTCCACGATCGAGGACTCGACGAACCGGTCGAGCGACTGCCTGCTGAGGGTGGGCTGGACCTGCCGCTTCAGGAGGTTGCGTTCTTCCTGGAAGTCCTTGAACGTCGATGAGACGAACACGCGCACGGTGCGGTCCGGCGACTGGTCGGCAAGCACCGGGGCCACGTGCACCAGGAATGCGTACGACATGAGCACCGACGCCGACTGCAGGTGGCCCCAGCGCCGCAGCAGCTCGTGCGTGGCCGCCGAGTCCCGGCCATCGGCCACGCGGCACTCCAGCCACAGCCGCTGCGATGCCCAGGGATCGGTCGCCGCGATCCGCGGCGCGGCACGATTCAAGTCACGCGCCTGCCATGCCTCGACCGTCGGCAGCGATCGGATCGGGTCGATCGGGTCGGCGTACGTCTCCGGGTCGGACCGTGCGCCGTTTCCGGGCTGGAAGGCCGCCGCGATGCGCCGATACTTCCACGCATACCGGACGAAGCTGCGCAACGAGAGCGACCATCCGTGCTCGGGTGGGCGGAAGCCGCGGGCAATCGGCAGGAGGTCCACCAAGCGGCCGGGGGACGTGTCGCCTCCGATCAGGCCCCGGAGAAACGCCAGCAGCCCATCGTCACCTGGCTGTGCGGCATTCGAGCTGAGCCCTGACACGAGCGAACGGATCACGGAGCGCTCGGAGTGGTGCCAGTGGTAGACCGGGCCCACGTCGCCAAGCTGGTCCCTCAGGGCGCGCACGAACTCCCGGCGCGGGTCCGCGAGGTCGCAACGCACGAATCCGGGTAGGGCGACCCGATCCTCGAGCGGGCTCCAATCGGACGG
>JBIIIL010000324.1:0-2651 GCA_044234825.1 Phycisphaerales bacterium | reverse complement strand
CTTCGGGCTGCTGGCGGCAATCCTCGGAACGGCACTGTGGGTGGTGGGAGCGGTGATGTTCAACCTCATCACGGAACTGGTCGGAGGTGTTCGCGTCACGGTATTGGAAGAAGAAGTGGTCCTCTCCGATATGGGGCAGTCTCAAACAACGTTAGGGAAATGACTCATGAGTCCAAGTCGACTTTTGCTGGTGAAGGTTGGCACTGAACCAGGTCTTGAGTCAATAGTAGATCACTTACGGCAGTTGCTTCCCAAAGTAACCCTGTTTGGAGTCACGACCGATAATGAGTCAACTGAGACCCTCTATGACGTAGCGGTTGCAAAAGTTGGTGACACAACACTTGGGAGCTACCCCGAACTGGCTAGGAATTCACATTTCGTTCGACCTGAACTCTATGAGTTCGTAATGGAGAACGAGAGCGCACTGATTCGAATGTGTGAAAGAGTCGCACTTCATGACCTGACAACCGTTCAGAAGCCGCACTTTCCTACTCAAATGTTCAGGAATACATTTGATGATCGCCAACAACTCGTCCTACGACAGTTTGCCTTTTGGGACCATGTGTTTCGGAGCTACGAGATAGATGTGGTGGTGGCGCAGAATTACGGTCATAACCTGTGGGATTTTGCTTTGGAAACGGTTGCAAGATCCCACAGTATTCCGTACATGTTCTTTCACGAAGTTCGACCTTTTTTGGGCTCACTGTATATCTGCGAGTCACTTACAGATCTCGATGACTTGAGTTTCGGAAGGGGAGTTATTGCTGAAGCCCGTTCACGAGGATGGTACCTCGGCGACTCCACGGAACGTGAATCTCAAATGTTGAACTCAGCGGGTATCGGTGAAAGCACGGTTGAGGGGAAGTTAGAGGGAGTGGACTCGCGGAGAGGTACCCGCCTCAGGTTCTTGCGCATGGTTAGTTACTACTCGAACCATCCAGTTCGGAGGATTCGTATGATGACAAAACGTCGAACCTCAACGTATTCTTCACAACTAGAAGAGAGGTCCGTTTCAACAGTGAACGTCCCGGAAAAATATGTATTCATGGAGTTGCAGTCACAACCGAATGGGACAACGGCTCGAAAGGGCTGGATGTATGCGGACTTGAGAGAGATGGTGGCGCATGTCGCACATAGTTTGCCTGACGGTCAGAGCCTTGTGGTTCGAGAGAGTTCGAGACAGTGGAGCAGGTTGTATCCGAGAAGGTCGGGTTTTTGGAAGTCGATCGCAGCAGTCCCGAAAGTCGTCGTTGTCGATTCGGCACTGTCCGTCGACGAACTCGTTGAAAATGCAAGTGCAATCGTTGAAACCAGCTACTCGACCCTTGCCTTCAAGGCAGCATCCCGAGGTGTTCCAGTTGTAGTGTTGGGCCACACGCATTTGCGAGGAATTCTTGGAATCTTTGCGGTTGGTGTACATGGGGATCTCACCAGGGCGTTTTCGCAAGCAGCGGAATACGCCAGCAACACTCCTTCGCCGATTGCTATTCAACAATCAATAGCTCGTTGGGTGACCGAAGCGAAATCCGGAACCGTTGAGGGTGCTTTGAGCTCCCTCCCGTCATCAGTTGTTGATAGACGAAGTTACATTGACAGAGTAACCAGAAATGTGGCTGGAGTTATCGCTGTGTGGGTGTTGAGAAAAGGTTAGTCAAGCGTGATTGGTGCAATCTTCTTTTGGCGAATTTGAGAACCCTTTGGTGCATATACGGCTCGAGGTCGAACAGTGGACCTGGGGTGTCGCACACAAGATTCACAAACTGACGTGTACTAGTAGTGGGCTTTCGTTCAGTGACTGAGTGCAACGAGTCAAGAGAGTTGATGATGAAAACAAGGGTGTTTGAGCGGTAATTGACAGTGTTGAGTAACCGAATGTGACGCGCTTCTACACCCTCCTTATAGAAGTAGGACTTCTTTTGGTACGAGTAGTTATCCCTCCATTGCCAGAGTTGGAGATCACCACCGTCTGAACGATCATCGCTATGTCGGAGGTAGTACAGCCCGGCATAAAGGGCATTTGGCGCATCAACATGCACTCCGCGTGGAACTCCCGGAGTAATGGCAGGGGTGTTGCCACTAACTTGAGCATCTAGTTCCAGTATCTCTCTATTGGCACTATCCAGATTCCTTACTTGAACTCCAAGTCGTGATAGCTCTTGTAGGGAGGGGAAGTGGTCTGGGTACTTACTGCAAATAGCCTCACCAAACACCCTTACGACATCATCCCAAAATTGGTGAGAGGAGTGGTAGTTAATAAAGAGTTTCCACAACTCAGAAACCGCAGATAGTTGTGAAAGGTCGCGTGCTTTCGTTGACCATCGGACATTGTCCTGGGAAGGATCCACCCCCAATTCGCGAGGGCTAGGAAATGACTCTCGCAATTCACTGTGGAGCTCCTCGGGAAGAGCATTTTCCAAAATGATGTGTGGAAACGGGAATTGTTGAATGTCTGTGGAGTTCACTCGCTGCAACAGCGACAAATTCTTCATTCACTTAATGGTAGGGAATTTCAGGTGTTTTGACGGTAGGCACTACTTCTCGCCACAGGATTAGCCCCATAGGATGAAGCTCCCGATAAGGGGCTATAGCTCAGTTGGTTAGAGCGCATCCCTGATAAGGATGAGGTCGTTGGTTCGACTCCAATTAGCCCC
>JBIIIL010000308.1:0-2654 GCA_044234825.1 Phycisphaerales bacterium | reverse complement strand
CAAGACTGCGCAGGACCAGCTCCGCGCGCAGGCCTTCCGTCAGGGCAACCAGGTCGATGGCATGCCAGCGCCTGACTTCTCGCTTTCGGGCAAGATCACGCAGATGAAGCGGCAGGCCGGCAACACCCGCCAGACGACCTACACCTTCCGGCTCACGCTCACGAACATCCGCACCGGCCTTGAGGTGTGGACCAAGACCGTCGACATGACCAAGCAGGGCACCAAGGACTCGGTCGGATTCTGACGATGGAGGCCGCGGGGCCGCAGCGCTGGTCGCGGTCCCGTGCCGCCGCGCTCGCGGCTGGCCCCGCGCTGGGAGCCGTGTGTTGGGCATGGTGCCATCCGGCCATCGGAGGGGGTTCGCTCTCGCCCGCCGGTGCCGCGGTGGCGGGCATGCTCATCTGGATGGCGATCTGGTGGGCCACGCAGGCGGTCAGCCTGGCTCTGACAGGCCTGCTGCCGATCGTGGTGTTCCCTCTCGCGGGGATTGCCTCGATCAGCGTGGTGCTGGCTCCCTACGTCAATGACGTGATCTTCCTGTTCGCTGGAGGCTGCGTCATCGCCTTCGCGATCGAGCGGCACGGCCTCGGTGAGCGATTCACCTCGCTCGTGCTCTCACGAGCGGGGCATTCGCCGGGCAGGGTGATCGCCGGCTTCATGGTGGCGACCGCATTCGTGAGCGCGTGGGTGTCGAACACGGCGGCGACCGCGATGATGCTGCCTCTGGCCATGGCGGCAATCGCATGGTTTGCGGGTGCACAGGCCGTCGGCGCCGGCGAAGGCCAGCAACCGGACCCCAAGCCCATGCAGCAGTTCCGGCAGGGGGTGCTGCTTGCGGTCGCGTACGGGGCGAGCATCGGTGGCGCGATGACGCTGCTCGGGAGCCCGCCGAACCCGATCGCCGCAGAGTGGATTCGGGAGAGTGGCGGCGACATGACGTTCGCGCGCTGGGCATCGTTCGGCGTGCCGCTGGGCGTTGCGATGGTGGCGGCGTCGCTGGCGGCATTCCGTGTCCTGTTCCCGTGCGATGGCCTGCGCGCGCCGGCCAGTGATGCCGAGGCGTTCCGGGACCGTGCGCCAATGACCCGAGCGGCGTGGATCACGCTCGCTGTCTTTGCGTGCGCCGCTGCGGCGTGGATCGCGGCGCCGCTGCTCGCGCCATCATTGGGAGTGCGGGTGCGCGACGGCCAGATCGCGGTCGCTGCGGCGCTCGTTCTGCTGGTCGTGCCGGGTGGCGATGGGCGGGCGCAGGGCGTCGTTCCGCTGCCGCAGCTCAGGCGGCTGCCGATCGGTGTCTTCGTGCTGTTTGGGGGCGGACTTGCGCTGGCGGATGCGATGCAGCGCACGGGAGTGTCGGAGGCGATCGCATCATCGCTTGCCGCGCTGCCCGCGATGCCCGCTCCGCTGCTGGTGCTGCTCGTCGTGGTCGTGATGGTCTTCGCGAGCGAGATCGCGTCCAACACCGCGCTCGCCGCCACGGCTGTGCCGATCGTCGGCGCCATGGCGTCTGGCCTGGGCATCCCGCCAGATCGGCTTGTGATTGCGGCGGCCCTTGGCGCGAGCTACGCATTCATGCTTCCGGTGGGCACTCCCCCCAACGCCATCGTGTTCGCGACCGGGTGCGTCCCTGTCCGTTCGATGCTTCGGGCGGGCCTTGTGCTGAACATCATCTCCTCGGGGCTCGTGACCTTGGTGTGCCTGCTGCTGGCGTAGTTGCCGGGGAGGGGACTTCGGGGGCCACCGTGAGGATTTGGTTCAGCCGCCGCTGATTTGGCGTGAGTTCCCCCTTGGCGTACTCTCTCCGCCCCATGCGGCACACACTGCTTCGAGGCATCGTCATCGCGTCAGCGTGCGCGGCTGTTGCGGCTCCCGCCGAGGCGCAGGTTGAGGCCGGACTGGCGGCTGGCACATCCGTCACGCTTCGTCTCGTGGGCGGAGACGTCATCCGGGGCACCCTCGTCTCCGAGTCGCCCGACTCCATCGTGGTCCGCCACCCGGTGCTCGGCGAGCTCACGCTGCAGCGCCTCAACGTGACGGCCATGGCGCCCACGCCTGAGAGCCCGCAGGAGCCGCCGTTCGTGAAGTCCGAGGCGCAGGACACGGTGCTCGACGTGCAGGCATCGAGTGCGCAGGGGGAGCGGGACCAGGCGTCCAAGGAGGCGGCGAAGGCCGCGGGCGCGGCGGGCAAGCCCGATGCGGCGGCGCAGCCAGCCGACGCCGCTGCCGCCGCCGACCAGCCGATCCCCTCCAAGTGGAAGTTCTCGCTGGCTGCGAACGCCAACTACGTGGACTCCGCGGACGAGCAGATGGACTTCCGCGCGGCAGGCGGCGCCGTGTACGAGGATCCGGATGTCGAGAAGCTCAAGCTGGACGGCGAGTACTTCTTCCGCACGGTCAACAGCTCGACCACGGACAACAACCTGCTCCTGACGGGCGTCTATGACTACTTCTTCAAGGAGAGTTCGTGGCTCGCCTTCGGCAAGGTGCAGGGGCAGATGGCTCCGCTTGAGGGGTGGGAGCAGCGGCTGTCGGGCTGGGCAGGAGGCGGCTACCGGTTCTTCAGGACCGCGCCATTTGTCCTGACCGGCAAGGTCGGTGCAGGTGCGACGAGGGAGTTCGGCAACATCAATGAGACGCGCGCCGAGCTCTACCTC
>JBIIIL010000307.1:0-2658 GCA_044234825.1 Phycisphaerales bacterium | reverse complement strand
CTGAATGTCGCGGCGATGCTCGTGGCGTTCGTGGCCCTGATCGCGCTGCTCAACTACCCGCTCGCTGCACTCAGCGAGACTGATGCGGTGGCCGGGTTCCGCGAGCGTTGGGGGATCCCGGTGCTGACCTTCCAGAACATCCTCGGCATCGTGCTCAAGCCGATCGCGTGGTGCATGGGCGCAGGAGGCGATTCCGCGGCGCTTGGCTCGCTGATGGGCCAGCAGGTGATCGCCACGGAGTTTGTGGCATACGCGGACCTCGCCCGAATGAGGAGTGACGGAGCGATCTCGGCGCGCGGCGCGCAGATCGCGACCTTTGCGCTCTGCGGCTTCGCGAACCTCCCGTCGATCGCGATCCAGATCGGCGGCCTCAGCGCGCTCGCGCCGGAGCGGCGGAGCGACTTTGCGTCGATCGGCCCCCGGGCGATGGTGGCTGGGGCGCTTGCCTGCTGGATGACTGGCGCGATCGCCTCGGTGTGCCTGCCGTGACTGGGGAGCGGCGGGCGTTCAGCCGCCGCCCGGACCCTTGCCTCCCGGCTTGGTCATCGCGGTCGCGTCGAGCAGCCGGTCAAGCTGGGCGTGATCGAGGATGCCGGTGCGCGTCGAGTACTCGCGGATCGTCTCGCCGGTCTTCAGGGCATCCTTGGCCATCGCCGCGGCGGCGTCGTAGCCGATCACCGGCGCGAGCGACGTGACCATCATGAGGCTCCTCTCGACCGTCGCGGCAGCTGCTGGAGTGGGCTCGAGGCCGCGGATGCACATGTCATTGAGGATGGCACACGCGTTTGAGAGCAGCTCGACCGACTCGAGCAGCCGCTCGGAGATGACCGGCATGGCCATGTTGAGCTCGAGCACCGATCCGACCCCGCCGAGGGCCGCGCACGCGATCGCCGCGTCATTGCCGACCACCTGGCACGCCACCATGATCGCGCTCTCGCAGATCACGGGGTTCACCTTGCCAGGCATGATCGACGAGCCGGGCTGCGTCGCGGGGAGCGAGAGCTCGCCGAGTCCGCAGCGCGGGCCTGAGCCAAGCCAGCGGATGTCATTGGCGACCTTGGTGACCGACACCGCAATCGTGCGGAGATGACCATGCGCCTCGACGACGCAGTCGCGCGTGGCCTGGGCCTCGAAGTGGTTTCTTGCCTCCGCGAAGCGGATGCCCGTGGCGCGCGTGAGCCGCGCGCACACCTTCGCCCCGAGCTTGGGGTGGGCATTGATGCCGGTGCCGACGGCGGTGCCTCCGATGGGCAGGTTGGCCGCGAGCGCCGCAGCCGCCATGGAGGCGCGCCGAATGCCCTCCTCGACCTGCGCCGCATAGCCTGAGAACTCCTGGCCAAGCCGGATCGGGGTGGCATCCATCAGGTGGGTTCGGCCGATCTTGACGATGCGGTCCCACGCCTTCGCCTTGGCGCGCAGTCCCTTGGCAAGCCGATCGAGCGACGGGACCAAGGTCTCGTGGATCGCGACCGCGCCCGCCACCTGCATCGACGTCGGGAAGGTGTCGTTGGAGCTCTGGCCGCAGTTCACGTGGTCGTTCGGGTGCACGGGGTGCTTGGACCCGATCGGCTTGCCCGCGCGCCGGCTCGCGACATTGGCGATCACCTCGTTCACGTTCATGTTCGTGGAGGTCCCCGACCCGGTCTGGAACACGTCGATCGGGAAGTGGCGCATGAACTCGGGCTCGCGGCCTGGGGGGCCATCGGGCTTCAGCGCGTCGAGGATCTCGTTGCACGCACCCACGATGGCCGTAGCCTTCGCACGCTCGAGCGTGCGCAGTTCCGCGTTGGCCTCGGCGCAGCAGCGCTTGAGGAGCACATGTGCCGCGATCTGGCGGCGGGGGACAGGTCGGAAGGACACCGGGAAGTTGAGCACCGCTCGCTGGGTCGTCGCGCCGTACAGGGCGTCGGCGGGCACGGTCATGTCGCCCATCGAGTCGCTCTCGCGACGGGTTGAGGTGCGCCGGGACATGCCTCTTGTGCGTGTGGTCGCCATGCAGATTCCTCCGTGGATCGGGTGGGGGATCCTACGGGGGTCTGGCGCCCCGGCGAGGCGACCTGTTCGATGGGTCGGCTAGTCGTGCCTGCGCCGGCGCCGGAAGGGCAGGGACGCCATACCGGCGACCAGCGCCACGGCTCCCGGCGCAGGAATGACGCCCGCGCTCGTCCAGGTGCCCGGTGTCGTCTCCCACAGGTACTCGAAGATCGCCTTGGGCTGGCCGAAGTCCGCACCCGCGAGCTGCAGGCGCATCCAGCCGTAGCTGTACCCGCCGAGCTGCATGTTCCTGAACCGGAAGCCGATCAGGTTCTGCGAGCTGTTGAAGTTGAACGCAGTGCCGCCTGCGGTCTCGACGCCGAGCGGACCCGAAGCGAACGACGATTCGCTGCCGATTGCGTCGCGAAACTCGAGGTTGTCGATCAGCGACGAGCTGGTCCCGCCTGCGGCCATCATCCCGAGGTCGCCCTGGCCCGCGATCATCAGCGTGCCGACACCGTAGATGTTGAGGTCCCACCCTGCGATGGCATCCCGCGAAGTGGCGAAGGATCCCGTGTTGAGGTCGAGGAAGATGCCGTCGGCGCTCGCGGGAATCTCGATGCTGACGACGCCGCTGTAGACGAACGACGCAGGGGCGAGCGAGGCGGAGCCGAGGCTCGCCGC
>JBIIIL010000071.1:0-10546 GCA_044234825.1 Phycisphaerales bacterium | reverse complement strand
GATACGGGCGTGCCTGCGATGCCCACGAAGAGATTGTTCGAGAGCGACTGCGAGTTCACGGTCAGGAAGTTCCCGGTGGTCCCGGTCAGGCTGACGTCCCAGCCGGTGAAGGACGCGGTGGTGCTGGTTGTGAATGTGTCGAGGTCGATCCACACCCGCAGGCCAGTGCCGACCGGCACGGCGATGTTGAGCGGGCCGCTATAGATGATGGCCGCGTGAGACGATCCGGCACACGCGAAGGCAGTCGCCACGGAGGCGATCGTGCAGAGGGAACGGATCTTCATGATGACAGGAACTCCAGGTAGTTAAAGGGGAACAAGGAGGCAGGGGATCGGCGCAGGCCCCGTGAGGCTCGCCCCGTCGGCACGGGCGGTAGGGATTGCCGCCAAAGGGCAGAATGCGCGTGAAGTTGAGCGGCGCAAGCGATGGCCATGCGGCGACGCGAGATTGCGCGCGGGTGTCACCAAGGGTGGGTACACGACCGCCCACCGGTGGGCACCATGCGACCACCGTCGCGGCTACTGTGCGCACTGTGCTCGGGCACACTGCCACGCCACGCACGGAGTCGATAGGTCGCGAGCGCACAGGTATCACCCGCAACCCCCACGTGAGCAAGTCGAATCACATCAGCATCGCCCAGCCTGGACTCGCAGATGTCATCCGCAGCCTGCGGACAATGGGTGTGTGGGAGGTCCTGCGACGGCACCGGAGTGCAGCATCGGCGTCCCAGATTGCTCAACTGTGCGGGTGCAGCCGCGCGGAGGCCCAGCAGGACCTCGATCTGCTCGAGCGCGCCACGCTCGTGCGCAAGCGCCGTGCATCGCGTGGTCGCCGATCGGCCATGTACGAGACCTCAGTGCCGGCAATCTCTGTGATCTTCGACCGCCGCGACCCGGAACAGGAGAGGATCTTTCACAGCCTCGAGCAGTACGTCACCCGCGAACTCGAGCAGAAGCACTTCCAGCATGTGATCCCGATCACGAGCGCGCCGTCGGGGCACTGGAGTTACTACGACTGCAGTCCGATGTTCCTGGAGGCAGCGGACATCGAGGAGCTCCGGCGGCGCATCGCGCGCCTCGAGGAGTTCGTCCGGCTCCTGAATGACCGGCAGTCGGCGAGCGCGAGCACGCAGCGATGCAATCACATCATGGCGATCCGCATCTCCCCGCTCGGCGGGCACGTCATGCCTCAGCCCCATGTCAAGCTGGTTGGCCGGAACATCGCAGAGGACTCTCGCCGCACTGTGGCCGCGCATTCGCATCAGCTGTCGCGCCGCGAGCGCGAGGCGGTCCGCGCACTGCGCGACGGGAAGAGCAGGGCGGCGGTCGCCAAGCACCTCGGGATCTCGGTGAACACCTTGGGCACGGTCTGCAAGCGCGCCTACCGCAAGCTCGGCATCAACCGCGTGTCGCAGTTGCGCGACATCGCGATCGAGTGAATCGACGACTGCAGGCTCGCAGCATGTGCGACCGGCGCTGCTTGCTGCGTGGGCGATGGCCGATGCGTGTGCATCGATCGGGTGATAACGGGGCGATAGTCCGCAAAGCGGGCGACTGACAGGACTTTGAGGTTCCCTGATGACTTGGGATCCTGTATCCCTACACCGTGAGGCATACTGCCACCGTGTCGATGGCATCCGGCCACTCGTCCCGTAGCTCCCGTTCGAAGGATCCCATACATGTCTGACTCCGCGTTCCGACTGATTGCAGTGGCAACTGCAGGCATCGCGCTCACGCTCGCGTCGACCGCACACGCGCAAGGCGCATGCGATGCCGATGCGAACGGTGATGGGGTCGTCAACGGCAGCGACCTCACCGTTGTGCTGTCAGGTTGGGGATCATGCACGAGCGGTGCGGCGTGCGCCGGTGACATCAACGATGACGGCTCGGTCGACGGCACGGACCTGACCGCGCTTCTGGCAGCCTGGGGACCGTGCGTCACTCTGCCCTCGTGGGCGAGCATGATCGAGGCATACCCGGACCCCGCAATCGTGCACAACGCGGCACTGCGTCAGGCGATCGCCGCGACTGGGCTGGCGTGGCGGGTGCGCGACAATGACACCCAGATCGAGCTGGTGCTCATTCCGCCGGGGACGTTCCAGATGGGATGCTCGGTGTCGAACGCGTATCTCTGCAGCAGCAACGAGGGACCAGTCCATACGGTCACGCTGACGAGTGCGTTCTACATCGGCCGGTACGAGGTCACGCAGGCCCAGTGGCAGGCGCGCATGGGATCCAACCCGTCGCTGTGGCGAAACCCGAGCCCGGAGGTTCCGGCGTCGGAGGTGCCCAACAGGCCGGTGGACACGGTGAGCTGGGACACCATCCAGACGTTCCTCAACGCCAACAGCCTGCAAGGATCCGGCGGCACGTCAGCGTTGCGGCTTCCCACGGAAGCTGAGTGGGAGTACGCGTGCCGCGCCGGGACCGTCACCGGATACCACTCGCTGCCGGGCTACCCCGACGGAACGAACGATGACCAGCTCGCCAGCACCATCGCCTGGTGGGGATCGTGCCCCCCATGCGGCGGGAACTCGGGTCACCAGACGCATCCGGTCGGACGCAAGGCAGGCAACGGATTTGGTCTGCATGACATGGCCGGCAACGCCTACGAGTGGGTGAACGACCTCCAGGCACCGTACCCGGAGGGGCCGGTGGTGGATCCCACGGGACCCAGCACCGGGACGACGCGCATCTTGCGCGGCGGATCGTTCGCCGACGCGCGCACCAACCTGCGTTCATCGAAGCGGATGTGGTACCCGCCCAACCACCCGAGCAACCGCTTCGGCTTCCGCGTCGCGCGGAACCCATGACCAGCGGCAGCTCGCCGTGAACTTGCATCGCCTGTTGTCGTGCGTTGAGGGGTCCTACGATGGGACCCCTCGATGAGCACCGAGTTCGTGATCGATGCACCGCATCTGATGGAGGCGCTCAACGATGACGGCGCTGCTGAGACCCTGCGGCAGATGCAGGTGCGCTCTGAGCCACTGAGCATCAAGGCATTGTCCGAACTGGTCTCGCAGCCAGTCGCGTGGGTGCAGGGGAAGGTCAATCTCCTGAGCTCCGCGAAGCTCGTGAGTACGGTGCGCGCGGGCAGGGGCCATCGGTCGATCCGTTACGCCGCCGTCCCGCCGCCGCTGAGGATCCGCTTCCGGGGAGGCCACCCCGAGGATGCGGTCCGCCTCGCCGAGTTCGTGCGCGTACTGCGTGCCCGTGTCGAGCGGAGGATCGAGGAGGCTGGCGTTGCCGAGAAGCCAATCGGTCCTGCGTGGTCCTTCGACTCGCTCTATCTCCCGGTGATGTCTGCGGCGGAGCGGGATGAGCTGATCTCTCGGGTCCGGAGGGTGGTGGACTTTCTCGGCATGCTCGAGCAGCGCAGGGGGGCGCGGAGGTCCGCGCGTCCGCCGATGAGGGAGCGGGCTGAGCCCTCGACACAGCATGTCGTGGAACTGCAGGTGCGTCCGCTCCTGTCGATCCTGCCGGCCGAGCTGGCCGTCGAGTTCTTCGCGAGCAAGTCTGGAATTGGAAGGACCCCTGCGCCCGTAGCGTCCGCCGCATCGCTCGCGCCCCGCGAGCTGCAGGTCGCCCGCGCGCTGGCGGAGGGGCTCTCGAGACCGCAGATCGCGTCACTGCTTGGAGTGTCGCCCAACACCGTCGTCACGCTGTCCGCGCGCGTCTACCGGAAGCTTGGCGTGCGCAGCCGGGCTCAGCTGACGCGGACGATGCTCGCCGGGCCCTGACTGCCCTCAGGTCAGCGACCGGGCTTGACGGATACGACAGATGGTCGTAAACTTCACGGCGTCTTGTCGTAGATCGGCTTGGCCGATTGCTGGAGGCCCATCCATGTCCACATCGCCGCTTGCCAACTCCGAACTGTCCGTGATGGAGCTGCTGTGGGACCACGGCAGTCTTTCGGCCCGCCAGATTCAGGACAGGCTGTACGGAGAGTCCGATCGCTCGCAGCACGGCACCGTGCAGCGCCTGCTTCAGCGCCTCGAGGACAAGGAGCTTGTGGCGCGCGAGAGGGCGGGGGCCGCGAACTCGTTTTCGGCATGCATCTCGCGTGAGGAGTACGCGGGTTCGCAACTCGAGTCGCTCGTGGAACGGCTGACGGGCGGATCGATCGCGCCGCTGCTGTCGCACCTGATCGACCAGAAGCGCCTGAGCCGTGGGGAACTTCGCCGCCTGAGGCAGATTCTCGACGGGAGGGCATCGTGACCGAGCTGCTTCTCGAGTACGCGCTCGGAAACACGCTGCTTGCCATCCCGCTCGCTCTTGTGGCCTGGACGATCGGCCGCTGGCGGCGATTCCCGTCGCTTGCGCATGTCGCGTGGGTGCTTGTGATGGTCCGGCTTGTGATGCCGCCGATTGCGGCGCTGCCGTGGCTCTCCGTCGGCATCCCATTGCTCCAGTCGACGGTCGCGCCGGTGGACGGTCCGGATGGGCCGGGCGCGCGGGGTGCGCCGTCCGAGAGGCGGGCCAGTTCCACTGATGCGACCGTCCCATTGCCCGAGATCACCGTTGTCCTGGATGCGCAGGGCCGATCGCTGCCGCTGGCACCAGCCCGGACGGAATCGGCACCGTGCGACCGACCTGACATGGACGCATCGCGGGTCGATGCTCCACGACCCGCGGTCGAGGAGCTGATCGCACTGCCATCCGCCAGCGATCAGCGAAGGGCATCGTTGAACGTGGAGGCGCGACATGCCTCTTACATCGTCGCCAATCCCTGGCTGCTCGTGGGCGCGCTGTGGCTCGGCGGCACCGTGCTCATCGTCACGATCTCCGCCATCCGCATCATGCGCTTCCGGCGTGGCGTGCTCATGCAGTGCGAGCCTGCAGGGGAGCCGGTTCTCCGCATCGCCCGCTCCGTGGCCGACGAGCTCGACCTGCGGCGCCAGTCGTTGGTGCTCACGACGCCGTCCGATGCGGTCCCGTTTGTGTGGAGCGGTCTTCGCGGACCCGTCATCGTGCTTCCTGCGGCCCTGATCGCGAGCTCGGATGAGGGAAGCCTTCGGCTGATCCTGATGCACGAGCTTGCGCACATCCGCCGCCGCGATCACCTGGTACGTTGGCTCGACTGGGCGGCGGTAGCGTGGCTCTGGTGGAATCCTCTGGCATGGATCGCACGGCGTGGACTCAGGTCGTCCGAGGAGCTCGCATGCGACGCGCTGGTCATGCGCACATGTGGGGCTTCGCCCCGTGAGTATGGCGCTTGCCTCGTGGCAGCAGCCGAGTCATTGGCAGGATCGGCGTTCCGCGCGCCGGCCCAGGCATGCACCATGGGCGACGGCGGATCGCTCGAGCAAAGGATCAAGGTCATCATGTCAGGATCGCTTCAGCGCCGTCCCTCCCTTCCACTTCGACTGGTCATCGCTGGACTCGCAGTGGCGAGCCTCATGTCAGGCCTGACGACCGTGGCGGGTGCCCAGTCGCCGCCGAACGGTGCCGTCCGGGGACGCTCGTTCTTCGACGGTCGGGGCAAGCCCAACATCGTGGACACTGCGGCGGCCGCCAAGTTCCAGACGCTCGTCGCCGCCGTGCAGGCGGCTGGGCTGGCGGACCTCCTCCGTTCGGAGGGGCCATTCACGGTCTTCGCGCCCACTGACGAGGCCTTTGCGGCACTGCCGGCTGGCACGCTCGACTCGCTGCTCCTTCCCGAGAACAAGGAGAAGCTGCGCAAGATCCTTGCCCATCACCTCGTGCCCGGCCGACTCCTTTCGATGGAGGTCGCGAACATCGAGGACCCGCAGATGGCCCGCACCGCGTCAGGCGACCGCGAGACGATCGGCGCGGATCGACAGGGCTTCCGTTTCGGCGAGGCTGAGGTCGTTCGACCCGACATCCTTTGCGGCAACGGCGTGATCCACGTGATTGACCGCGTGGTGCTTCCCAAGCCGTCCCGCACCGAGGCATCGATGGGCATGGCGATGAAGGAGGCTGCACCCGCGAGTCTGCTCGATGCGCTCCGTGCCGTGCCGGACGGTCGCTACTCAACCTTCGTCGCGGCAGTCGAGGCAAGCGGCGGCGACCAGGACTGGGCAAAGGCTGCGCCCGACCGCAGCTGGACGGTCTTTGTCCCCACCAACGAGGCCTTCGCGCGGCTCTCCGAATCCGAGCGTTCCGCGCTCCTTGACCCGAAGAACCGCGAGACGCTACGCGCGGTGCTCGACTGGCACGCGCTGCCGAAGCTCCAGATCTGGAGCTTCGACCTCAACGACGGCGACCGTGCCCCGGTGATGATCTCCGAGAACAAGGATCGGTTCGTCCTCGACGTGCTCGCGAACGGTGCGGTCTTCGTCTACAGGATGCGGTCAATGCGCGATCGTTCGCTCGAGGAGCCCTTCAAGGCGCGGATCGTCGCGGGCGACATCGCCGTCGGTTCGAGTGTGGTCCACGTGGTCGACCGCGTGCTCGTGCCGCCGCAGTTCGAGAACTCCCTGATCGCGTCGCAGGCGCATCGGGAGAAGGACGTCAAGGAACTGGCGATGGCCGCCGACGCGCAGTTCATGGCGGCATACGAGTTGCGCGCCATGCTGAAGCAGGCCGAGTCGATGGATGATGCTGCCGCCGTCGCGGTCTACGGGGTCGGGCTTCGCATGCTCGAGGAAGTGGTGCCGCTCGACCGCAACGGCATGGTCATCATGGGTGACGAGCAGTCGAACGACCGCACGGTACTGCGTGACCGGCTCCGCGCACGGATCGACGACCTCGACCGCGTGTGGTACGCCAAGTTCATGAAGAACAGTCCGCCTACGACGAGCCTTGCAGCGCCCATCTCCGGCGACTCAGTGCCCGAGCGTGGACGCGCTTCGGCCGCCGCCGCGCCTGCCGTGCCTACGGTGCAGGGTTCCGCGAGCGCTGCCAGCGTCGTGACGCCTGTGCCCGAGCCTGCGCCGAAGCCGGCGTCCGTGCGTGGGCCCGCAGCCCTCGACTGGTGCGAGGTCATCGAGAAGGACTGTGACCCAAAGGTCGTGACGGATGCCGCGCTTCGCGAAGCAATCCTGCGCACCGGCCTGCCGTGGCGTGTGCGCGACAAGGCGTCCGGCATCGAGATGCTGCTGGTCCCGTCGGGACAGTTCATGATGGGCAAGAGCCCGGGCGACGCCGAGGCGCTCGCGAACGAAGTTCCCGCCCACTCCGTGACGCTGACGAAGCCCTACTACCTCGGTCGCTTCGAGGTGACGAAGGAGCAGTGGGCGAAGGTGCTCGGCCGCGACGCGCGCACCGGAGCGGAGCCCGTCACGCCCGGCGTGCAGGGTGTTCAGGTCGATGCAGGTGGCGGCCGGACGGTCGTCGTCAGCGGCGGCTACGAGCTCGTTGACTCCAAGGGGAACCCGGTGCCGACTCGCCAGACCGCGGAGGCAGGCCCCAACGGGACCATCGTCTTCACCACGACTCCCGCGCAAGCCGGACCCGCTGGCCCTCCCGACACGCGCAGTGGCCTTCCTGTGACTGCCGGTTGGTCCAAGACCGCGGAGTTCTGCCGCATGGCAGGCATGCGGCTTCCGACCGAGGCTGAGTGGGAGTACGCGTGCCGCGCCGGCGTTCAGGCGCCGCGCTACGGCGAACTCGATGCGATCGCATGGCACCGAGGAAACTCCGACGGTCGCAAGCATCCCGTGGGCACGAAGGCCGCGAATGCCCTCGGGTTCCACGACATGATCGGCAACGCCTGGGAATGGGTGAGCGACTGGTACGGCGACTACACGCGAAGCGCCAAGACCGACCCGGCTGGCCCCGAGACCGGGACGTCCCGCATCGCGCGAGGCAGCTTCTTCGACTACGAGGACGGCTTCTCGCGCGCCTCGCGTCGATACGAGATCCAGACCATCGACTCCGGTGGAGGCACGGGGTTCCGCGTCGCGCGCAGTCCGTGACGGAGAGGCCGTGATGACGCGATGTCGATGCGCTCAGGGCGCGCGCGTGGAGAGCAGTGCGACCACTGCCTCAGCCGTACCAGTTGCTGAGGCAGGGTTCTGGCCGGTGACGAGCCGGTCCGAGACGGCGACGCGTTCCTGAAAGTTCGGTGACTCCACGAACACCGCGCCGCGTTCCCGCAGCGTCGACTCAAGCGCAAACGGCACCACCTTCTCGAGCTTCACCGCGGCCTCCTCCTCGTCGGTGAATGCGGCAACCTCCTTGCCCGCGACGAGGTAGCGGCCATCGGAAAGCCGGACATTCACGAGCGCTGCCGGTCCGTGGCAGACGGCTGCGACGACGCCGCCGCGCTCATAGACCATCCGGGCAAAGGCCTGGACCGACGCGTCGTCAGGAAAGTCCCACATGGTGCCGTGTCCGCCCGAGAAGAACACCGCGTCGTAGCGGGCCGCATCGGCTGCACGGATGGCGGTGGTCGACTTCGTGCGCGCGACCAGTGCCGCGTCGGCGAGGAAGGCGTCATTGATCGCGTCCTTCACATCCAGCCCATCCATCGGCGCCAGCCCGTCTGTCGGCGAGAGAAAGTCAATCTCGTAGCCCGCCTCGCGGAACACGTGATGTGGATGGGTCGCCTCAGAGAGGTAGAAGCCGGTTGGCTTGCCAGTGCTCCCGAGCGTGCCGTGATTCGTGAGGACGATCGCAACACGTCGGGGCGATTGGGCAGGGGATGCCTCCCGTGCGGCGGCTCCGGGTGATTCGCATCCAGTCGCAAGCATCGCGATCAGGAGCACGAGGAGCAAAGGCGATGAGTGCCGCGCGGCGCGTGTGATGTTCATGCGCGGTCAAGGCTACGGCACTGGCGCACACGTCACGAGCCGCCGCCGCACGCGCGAAAGCGTGCGCCCTCCTTGACTTCGCAGCAAGATAATCCGCATCCTTATGAGACTGGCTCGCTGCCGTCATGCTTGTCCGCAGTGGCGTCAAGGCCCAGCATCCGGACTGGACCGAAGTCATGGTGTCGGCCGAGACCGCGCGCCGAATGGCCGGTCGTCACCGCTCGAATGCATGTGGCGATGGAGCAGGCGTTCTTCGTCGACCTCGTGGGGTCGGCTGGCTCATCGAGAGGTCGCATCCGGCGAGAGGTCGTTGCGAATGCGCGCCTCCATACCGGCCTCGATGTCTGGGAAGTCAACTGGTGACGCTCCAGCGGCCTCTAGCAGTCTCGCGATCAGCTGCTCGTCACTGAATCCGCGACTGCCGCTGTTGAGCGGCGCAAACCGAACGACAACTAGGTTCGCCGACGGGATCACGTACAGCCGCTGCTTCCCGAGCCCCGCCGCCATCCGCACGGCGGGCAGCGCCCCATTCGCGCCCCTTGGGCCGAGCCACCATGTCAGGCCGTAGCGCGCGTTGCGGGGCGAGGGCTCGAAGCACTGCGCCAGGAGTTCCGGCTTCAGAAGCTGCCTCACGGTGCCATCCGCATCGACGACGGCTCCATCCTGGCGCACGAACTCGCCGAACTTTGCCCACTCGAGCGCGGATGCTGACGCGCCGCCCGGGAGGTTCGGGTGGCCAGCGCGGTCGCGGCCGATGCGCGCGATCTTCATGCCTACCGGCTCGAACAGATTCCGTTGGTACCACTCCCACGTGGTTGAGGGGCTCACCCCGCGCGTCTTGAGTCGCCGCTCGAGGAAGGCTCCGAATGCGTGGAAGTGATTGCCGCCGTACTCGAACTTCGTGCCCGGATCGTGTTCAGCCGTCGCATCGATGGCCTGCTTCTGGAAGTCGTCCGGCCGCGTCAGCGCGCTCCGGATCCGCGCGCCGGCCCCGCCCGATGCGATCGACCGGATGCGCGTGCGGTCCTCGGGGCTATCAGGCTGCAGTCCGCTCGAGAGGTTCAGCAGTTCACGCACGGTGATGTCGCGCTTGCGTGGGTCGTCCTGCCACTCGGTGATCGTGTCGCTGACTCTTTCGTCGAGGCTGATGAGCCCTTGCTGCACGGCGATCATGGCCGCCACGCCGGTGAAGCTCTTGGTGCCGCTCGCGAGCGGGTGCGGACGATTCATGTCCCAGCCTTCGATCGCATCCTCGAAGACGGTCTTGCCGTCGCGCATCACCAGCAGCACCTCCCCTCCGTGCGCGCGGGAGTAGGCGGCGGCCTCGGACCAAGGGTCCCGGACGGGGGCAGCGGATTCGATGGCGTTCGCAGGCGTTGCGATGGGCGTCGCAGCCGGCGCGGGCTCCTTGCCGCAGCCACCGAAGCCCGTAGCGAAGAGGGCTGCGATCGCGGCAATGGTGAACACGGTGATCTCCCGGCATGCGGGTGGATTCGTCATGGTGCAGGCCTCGGGTCTGTGGCGCCAACGACGCCACCAGCAGGCGTATCGCCGCAATCGCCGATGGCCGCATGTGATGGCATCATCCGCAGATTGTCCTCGAAGGACCGAAGGCGGACAGGAAGCTCGGGGAGCCGTCAGGACGTCCAGAGAGCGCGACTCCAGCCACAGCGCGCCAGAGGGTGTGCAGGCCGATTCCTTCGCTACCGGCCCCATCGCGGTCGCCGTCACCGCTCCTTCGCCACCGGACCGAGCAGCCGCGCGAAGAACTCCTCGTCCTTGAAGTCGAGGTTCAGCTTCGCGTAGTCGCCCGCCATCACCAACCTGGGC
>JBIIIL010000305.1:0-2669 GCA_044234825.1 Phycisphaerales bacterium | reverse complement strand
GCCGGCGGCGGCAAATCCTGTGCGGTCCGAGCCTATGGCAGCGCATGTCACCATCTAGTGCCGAGCGCCCAAAAATGTAAATTTTTTCGTTCTGCACGGCCGGTTGGCCGGGTCGCTCTCATCGAGGTCCGCCCCTTTTGAAAGTCGGAGCACCGTGACGATCGACTTCTCGCTTGGCAGCACCACCGGGTGCGTCCGTTTGGAGCGCGCCACTTGAAGTGGTCCGGGCAGCTCAGGTTTCGAATGGGAGAGTTGGGGTTTGGATGTCTACAGCGAGTGAAACGCCACTCTCACGGGCTGGGAGTGGGGGGCGAGGTTTGCTCGAGGGACCGAATGCGTCGCCGCGGGCGTTCCATCGCACATTCATGCGTCAGGCGCGCCTGGCGCATTGACGCTCGGGTGGGCAGGAAGATCAAGGGATGCTCGCGCGGGATGCGCGCAGATTCCCTCGCGGCGCTGCTGGTGGAGCCGGCGTATGCCGCGTGCGAGGAGCTCGCCGATGGCGCGGTTGCGCGCGTCGGGCGGGAAGTGCGCGAGTGAAATGGGTGCGATGAACAGGCTCGCCGCCCAGAAGGGACTTGCGCCGTCAAGAAGCAGTCATGGCGCCCTCGAGCCCGATCGCCACGACATCGAGATTCCAGAGGAGCCGGAAGAAATCGCTCAGGGCCGCTTCGCGCCCGGCGGAATCGAGCGCGGGCAACGATTGGGCCGCCGAGGCGTGCGCGGCGATCTGGGCGATCGTGCGGCGGCCGTCGACGAGTCCGACGACCGTCCGCTGGACCGCATCGAGCGGCATCGCGCGCTGTCCGTGCACGAGCGTCGATGGCTGCAGGGTCCAGCGGTGACGCAGTGAGGGAACGTAGCGCCGGGCCGATCCATCACTGAAGTCGATCGCGTACGAGTCACGCGGACGGTCACAGCGGCAGGCGGTGAAGTAGTGGCAACCGTTACGGAACTGGATCCTCTCCATGATCGACCACTGACGCTCGACGGGGAGTCCGGCGACTCGGGAGAGGAAGCTGCCAGGTGGCGCAGGCGGTGGGTGGTAGGGAAGCTTGAAGAAGAACCCCTGGAAGGCGAGGCCTGCACCAGAGACAAGTGCGAGGCAGTCGTCCACCGTGTAGGACCGCTCTCGAGCGTGCAGGAAAGTGTCGATGACGCCCTCGTCCGACCCGAGGTCAGGCGCGATTGTGCGGTAGCTCGCCACAGGATGGTCGGGCGGCACTATCGCGAGCGCCTCGTGCACAGTGCGGAGTGATGCCTCGTCCTGGCCAAGGCCTAGCTCGCGGAAGACGGACTGGAGCATCTCGACCCCGAGGCGGCCGTACTTCGCGTAGACCATCAAGGCCGCGACTCCTTCAGGCTTGAGGCAGCGTGCGAGCGCACGAAGTCCTGCCGCCGGATCGGCAAGATGGTGGATCACGCCGGTGGACACAATGAGGTCGAAGGTCCGCCCGAGCTCGCCGACCTGCTCGATAGGAAGCCGGTGCAGATCGAGGTTTTGAAGGCCGTGACGTTCGCGTAGCACACGCTCATGATCGAGCGAGGCCTCGCTCACGTCGATTCCGACAACCTTCGCGTCTGGGTTCGCGAACGCGAACTGTGCCGCCTGATTCGTGCCGCACCCGGCGATGAGGATCTCCATGCCCGCCGCGTAGGTCCGGTCGGGCCAGAACAGCCGGTGCGCGTGGCTCGGATCGAACCACTGCCAGTGTTCGACGCTCCACGCGCGCAGGTCGGCGATCGGCTGCGGGTAGCGCCAACGCTCGTACTGGCCCGCCACATCGTCGGCGAGTGGAGTGCGGCTCATGGACTCGATGGCGGACCGGATCGGCGACGTCATCCGCTGCGACGACGGCGGCCACCAGTCCGCGCCGCACTGGCGGCGAACGCGACGAGTGCGAGAGCGCCCGGCGCCGGGACATCTGTCATGCCCGCGAAGATGGCGCCGTTGGGGTCATCCTGATAGGCCCACTGCACAAGCGTGAGTGGCTCGCCGACGTCCGCAGTCGTCGGGATCCTGATCTCGATCCACCCGTAGAGGTAGTTGCTCGACGCGTTGAGGAACCGGAAACCAATGAATCCGGTTTCTCCGGCGGACCAATTGTGACCCATGCCGCTGACATGCGCATTGGAACTGTCGAATGCAGCAAAGTGAACTGGGGCGGATCCGAAGACAAAGCCGGAGTTGCCTCCGCCGCCTCCGACAGGGGTGCCGTACTCGAATCCGTACGCAAGGCCTGTGGCCGCCTCGGAGAACTGCAGCGTGCTTCCGGCCTGGCCGACGATGCCGATGAGGGAGTGGTTGTTGGCAGGGTCGTAGGCCCAGCCGAATGATCCGCCTACGCCGCCGTTGCCGCCGGAGCCGCCTACACCGCCGTTGCCGCCGGAGCCGCCGAGGACGAATGGCGCTCCAATACCGCCGTTGCCGCCAAAGCCAGGGGCGTGCGCGACGGGTGACCCCCAGCTTGCGGCTGTGATGTTGAGCGGTCCGCTCGAGATGATGGCGGCATTCGTGGTGCTCGCTGACACCGCCACTGCGCCTCCTGCGAGGGCGTAGGCAAGCAGGCTTCTATCGATGAAGCAGCCGTGCTCGTGTGCCGTACAGGAGTTTGAGGGCGATTGATCTGTGTGAGTTCGGTTCATAGGGTTGCCGGGCGACGGCGCTG
>JBIIIL010000304.1:0-2671 GCA_044234825.1 Phycisphaerales bacterium | reverse complement strand
GCCGCGCGGCCCGCGCAGCGTCTTGTGCGTGGTGGTCGTCACCACATGCGCATGCGGGAATGGCGACGGATGCACGCCTGCGGCCACGAGGCCCGCGATATGGGCGATGTCGGCCATGAGGTACGCGCCCACGCTGTCGGCGATGGCGCGGAAGCGCGCAAAGTCGATCACGCGCGAGTATGCGCTGTAGCCGCAGATGATGAGCTTGGGCCTGCACTCGGCGGCGATCGCCGCGATCGCGTCGTAGTCGAGCAGCTCGGTCTGCGGGTGCAGGCCGTACTCCACGATGCTGTAGAAGGTGCCGCTGAAGTTGGGCTTGAGGCCGTGGCTGAGGTGGCCGCCGCTCTTGATCGGGAGGCTGAGCACCGTGTCGCCCGGGTTCATGAGCGCCATGAAGGCGGCGATGTTCGCGTTCGCGCCGCAGTGCGGCTGCACGTTCGCGAATCCGCACCCGAAGAGCCTCTTGGCGCGCTCGCGGGCGATGTCCTCGACCGCATCGTGATGCGCGCATCCGCCGTAGTAGCGCTTGCCGGGGTAGCCCTCGGCGTACTTGTTGGTCATCCACGAGCCGGCCGCATGCATGACGGCTGCGCTCACATGGTTCTCGCTGGCGATGAGCTCGAGCGTGGTGGCCTGGCGCTCGGCCTCGCGCGCGAGGATCGCCGCGACCTCCGGATCGGTGCGCTCCACGCATCCGAGCATGCCGCGCGAGACATCGTCGAGGTGCGCGTGCGGCGCCAGCGCCTCCGCCTTCGACGAGGGACCGGCGTGCGGGACTGCGGACACGGAACGGGGCTGCGCGATCGTCATGCGCAGATGGTAGGGAGGCGGCAACGTGCCGAAACTAGCCTTGGCAGCATGCCTCGCGGTACTGCACGCATCGACACGCCCATGGGCACGCTCCTGGTGAGCGTGTCGCGCGGCGGCACGGTGCGGGTCGACTGGGGCGCCCCGGACGATGGCGCGGCGGATGAGCGCGCATCAGCGGCCCTCGCGGCATCGATCGTGCACTGGATCGAGGGCGATCCGGGTGCGCTGCGTGATGCCCCGCTTCCGTGCGGGACCCCATGGCAGGTCGCGTGCTGGCGCGCGGCGCGACGGATTCCGCACGGCCAGACGCGCACGTACCTGTGGATCGCGCGGGAGGCATGCCGCGAGCTCGGCCGCCCCGCTTCGGCCGCTCGCGCGCTCGCGCGTGCTGCGGGCCAGGCCATGCGCCGCAACCCGGCGCCCATCGTGGTCCCCTGCCATCGCGTCGTGTCCGCTTCGGGGCTCGGCGGGTACGCGGGCACCGATGCGCCGGCATCGCGATCGCTCGCGAGGAAGCGATGGCTGCTCGAACTTGAGGCGCAACTCGCCCGCGAGCCCGTAGACTTGGACTCCCGGCGCGCCGCCGGTCCATAGGAGATCCTGACGGTGAAGCTCACAATGGTCGGTAGCGGGTACGTGGGGCTGGTGACTGGGGCATGCTTCGCCGAGATGGGCAACGAAGTCTGCTGCCTCGACGTCGATCCGCGCAAGATCGAGATGCTGCGCCGCGGCGAGAGCCCGATCTACGAGCCCGGCCTCTCCGAGATGATCGTCAACAACGCGGAGTCGGGTCGCCTGCACTTCACCACGGACAAGCAGCAGGCGTACGCGCATGGCGAGGTGATCTTCATCTGCGTGGGCACCCCGAGCGACACCGACGGGAGCGCCGACCTCAAGTACGTGCTCTCGGTCGCCAAGGACATCGCCGCGGAGCTCGAGCGCCAGGGCCCGCCGGCGGCGGGATCGCGGCCCAAGACCGTGGTCGTCAAGAGCACGGTGCCGGTCGGCACCACGCATCTCGTGCGCGAGACGATCGCCGGACGCACGAAGGTGCCCTTCCACGTCGCCGACAACCCGGAGTTCCTGAAGGAAGGCGACGCGATCAACGACTTCATGAAGCCTGACCGCGTCGTGGTGGGCGTCGACCACCCCCAGGCCGGCGAGATCATGCGCGAGCTGTACGAGCCCTTTGTGCGCCAGGGCAATCCCGTGCACGTGATGGACGTGCGCAGCGCCGAGATGGTGAAGTACGCCAGCAACGCGATGCTGGCGTGCAAGATCTCGTTCATCAACGAGATGGCCATCCTGTGCGAGCGCTACGGCGCGGACATCGGCCACGTGCGCGAGGGCATGTGCGCGGACCGGCGCATCGGCAACCAGTTCCTCTATCCGGGCCTCGGCTACGGCGGGAGCTGCTTCCCCAAGGACACGCAGGCGGTGGTCTCGATGGGACGGCAGTCAGGCCTCGACTGCATGCTCAACGCCGCCGTGCACGAGGTGAACCAGCTCCAGCGCGACCGCTTCTGGGCGAAGATCGCCGACGAGATGGGCGACATGTCGGGCAGGACGCTCGCCTTCTGGGGGGTCGCCTTCAAGCCGCGTACGGACGACATCCGCGAGGCGCCAAGCATCGCCCTGATGCACAAGGCCATGGCGGCAGGGGCATCCGTGCGGGCCCACGATCCCGTGGCGCTCGAGAACCTTGCGCAGGAGATGCCGACCGTAGCCCGGTTCGAGGACATGTACGACTGCCTCGAGGGGGCGGATGCGCTGGTGATCTGCACCGAGTGGGGCGAGTTCCGGGCACCGGATTTCAGGCGCATGAAGGGGCTGCTGAGGTCCCCGCTGCTGTTCGACGGAC
>JBIIIL010000303.1:0-2674 GCA_044234825.1 Phycisphaerales bacterium | reverse complement strand
AGCGAGCCTGCCGATGCCGCATGCACGGTGGTGCGGCTGGAGGTGGATGGAGCGGTCGATCCGATGCCCTTCATGGTGACGGCTGGATCCGATGGAGCGATTAGGCTCATCCCGCATGATGCGGTCCTGAAAGGGCCCTCTATCCGGGTTGAGCAGGTGGGTGTGGTCGGCGATGTCTTGCACAACATCGGGTACTGGCTCGACCCCTCCGCGACGGCATCATGGCCGGTGCAGATTGGCAAGGACGGAGGCTGCGAAGTGGTAGTCACCGCTGATGTCGCATGTGCCGATGCGTCAGCCGGTGCGAGGATGCGACTTGAGTTGGGTGAAGGCACTGACGCCATCGAGTTCACGGTGCCTGGCACAGGGGGCTGGCAGCAGTTCCGCACGATCGAGCTGGGCCGCGTGGCGCTGAAGGCAGGACCGCGCCAGGTGACGCTTGCGGCCATGTCCAAGCCCGGAGAGGCAGTCGTCAATCTGCGCGAGATTCGCATGGCCCCGGCAGGCCCGCGCTGACTGCCGGCAGCGCCAGCCAGCTTTGCTGATGGATCGCGATGCGTCTGGCGAGCATCGAGCCCCGAGGACGTCCGCTGGCCGATGCGAGGCTGTCATTTCTCGTCATCGGCTGGCGCAGTCTGCGACACAGTTGTCGCTGGCGTCCGAGCGACCGACCCCTACTTGCCGAACCAGCGTTCCCGTAGTCGGTCCAGCGCACCGCTCTCGCGGAGCGAGACGATCGAGCGGTCGACGCGCTGCCGCAGGTCATCGTCGCCGCGGTGGACGGGGAATGCGTAGTGGCGGCGCTCGAAGATCTCGCCAACCGTAGTCACCGGGACGTCCGGGTGCGAGGTGTCGTAGTACTCGAGTGTCTGCGCGTCGGCCACGACCGCATCGACCTGCCTTGCGGACAGCGCGGCAGCGGCCTGTTCGACGGTGGCGTAAAGGACGGCATCAAGCGAATGCTGGGCGCAGTAGCGCTCCCCAACGCTCCCCTTCAGCGCGCCCACCCGCTTGCCGTGCAGGTCTCGAGGGCTCATGACGCGCGATGCCATCGCCTCCGAGGTCATCACGCTGGTCAGGCTTGATGTCAGGTACGCCACCGACGCCACGCCGAAGACAAGCCACAGCGCGGCGAAGATCCGCCCAACCCAGCCAGGCGCGATCTTCCCCTTGTAGGAGGTCTTTCCGGTCATCACGACGGAGACGACGTGATAGAGGCTCTCGGCGAATCCCTCGTGCCAGTGCTGCGTGAACTCCTTGTCCAGGCGCCTCAGTACCGCGAGCAGCACGGCCGCAACCGCAAGCGTGACCAGCGCGCCCCCAATCATCACGTGCACATGCCCGTTCTCCCACAGCCCGGACACGATCCGCGAGAGCGAGGCAGACCGGTCGCGCGGCACCATCATGCGCAGGCCGCCATCGAGGATGGGCTGCGAGAAGTCCACCGAGCTGAGCCGCTCGCTTGTGACGAGCGTGTTTCCGACACCGATGTCGGCAGCGCCGGATCCGACGCGATCAATCGCCTCCTGCAGCGTCGCGCAGGGCTGCATGTCCAGCGCCAGCGTCGCATCGACCGCGGCGGCGTCCAGCAGCGTGACCGCGTACCCCGTCCACCGGCCGGACTCGTCCTGCATGGCGAAAGGCGGCTCGGCGAACACCGCCACGCGCACGGTGCGGGCGGGGGGCTGCGAAGTCGAAGGCTGCGACTGAAGCGGTGGGGGTGGCGTCTGCGACGGCGGCAGCTGCGCAGCGCCCGCGCCTAGGACACACGTCCAAGAGAGGCTGATGCTCGCCGCAGCGCTTGAGAATCTGTCCAGCATGGGAACAACGCTACACCGGCAGCTGCGCGGGCAGCGCGCCCCGAGGATCCTTGGCTGAGTCAGTCGCAGACCCAGCGCATGCAGCGCTCCAGACCCCAGATTCGACGCCCCCCGAACTTGTGGAAGACAAGCCAGCACGCCGCCAGGAAGATGGTGGCAAGCGCGCACGCCATCCCAAGCGGCATCGCATCACGCCAGTATGCGGTCGGATCGCCCGTCTGCGAGAACCCGTACACCCAAAGCGGCCAGATGTGCACGAGGTGGTGGAGCACGTAGATCGTCAGCGAGTACCTGCTGAACGACTCGGCCGTCGCAAGAAGTCCGTTCCAGCGCTTCGGCAACCGCTGAAGATCGAGGACGCGATGCCCCACCGCGAACAGCGTGATCGCCATGCCAAGGGCGCCAAGCACATACTCAGTGCTCGGCGGATACAGGTCCCATCCGCCGAGGAAGCGCAAGACAGCCACACCCGACATCGCCCGTCGCGAGATGACGAGCAGGGCAGACGCAGCGGCGAGAGAGAGTCCCAAGAGCGCCAGACGATTGGCCGCACGAGCCCGGTCGCGGTCCGTCCCCGCGCGTGCGAAGAGCTGCGATGCGCACAGGTAGCCGGCGATCGACAGCGCAATCCAGGGAAACACCGGAAAGTAGCCCGTTGCAAGAAATCCGACCAGCACATCGGAGAGTGTCCAGTCGTAGTCGAAGTACCCCTGTTCCCAGAAGGTGGCGTAGTCCGCCATGTGCTGAAGCACAGGCGACATGAGCACCACCATGCACGCGACCAGCACAGAGATCGGCTGCGGCACTCGGCGCAACACATTGAGCGCAAGCAGCGCGCTTCCGATGAGGGTCAG
>JBIIIL010000302.1:0-2675 GCA_044234825.1 Phycisphaerales bacterium | reverse complement strand
CCTGGCCAAGATGCCGCACATGCTCATCGCAGGCACCACAGGCTCAGGAAAGAGCGTCTGCATCAACACGATCCTGATGAGCTGGCTCTACACCAAGCGCCCCGATGAGCTCAAGCTCGTGCTCGTCGACCCCAAGATGGTCGAGATGAGCATGTTCGCGGACATCCCCCACCTGATGGCGCCTGTCGTCACCGACATGAACCAGGCCGCGGGAATCCTGGAGTGGGTGGTGGGCAAGATGGAGGAGCGCTACGAGCTCTTCAAGAGCGTCGGCGTGCGCGACATCGTGGGCTACAACGAGCTCGGCGAGGAGGAGCTCTACGCGCGCCTGAACCCGCAGACCGACCTCGATCGCGCACGCATCGCGAAGAAGATCCCCTACATGGTCTTCGTGATCGACGAGCTCGCCGACCTCATCATGACCAACAAGGAGGTCGAGACCCACATCGTGCGCATCGCCCAGAAGGCGCGCGCGGTCGGCATCCACCTGGTGCTCGCGACCCAGCGTCCGCAGGCGAACGTCGTGACCGGCCTGATCAAGGCGAACATGCCATGCCGCATCGCGTTCAAGGTGGCGAGCGGCATGGACAGCCGCATCGTGCTCGACCAGAAGGGCGCGGAGCTGCTGCTCGGCCAGGGCGACATGATGGTGCTGACGCCAAGCTCGAGCGAGCTGCGCCGCTCGCAGGGCACCCTCGTCACGGACTCGGAGACGCGCAAGGTCGTCCGCTTCCTCAAGGACGTCGCGACACCGAGCTTCGAGCGCGCGCTGCTGGCGGTGCGCAGCAGTGCCGGCGGCGGGTCCGATCCCACCGCAGGCGGCGAGCTCTCGGTGGACGAGCGCGATCCGCTGTTCGACAAGGCCGTCGAGATCATGATCGAGACCGGCCGCGGATCGGTCAGCCTGCTGCAGCGGCGCCTGGCGATCGGATACGGCCGGGCCTCCCGGCTGGTCGACCAGATGGCGCTTGCCGGCATCGTCTCCGACCACAAGGGGTCGGTGGCGCGTGAGGTCATGATCACCCTTGAGGACTGGCAGCGGATGAAGGCCATGGAGGACGGTGATGGCGGCGAGGGCTCGGAGGATGACCAGTACGAGGCGGCCGCGTCAGCCGGGGACGACTCCGACGACGAGGATTGATGCGGCCGTGACCCAAGCCCCTCTCTCCGAAGGGCTTGCGGTCGCGGGAGCGAGCGTTCGGTCACGGCGTTCGCCAAGCCATCGGTGCCCAGTGGCGGGGCGGCTGGTGTGGGGCGATCCGACGGGGCGCCCGATTTTCCGACGGTCGACGTCGAATCGGCCCCAAATCTCTTGAGAATCGTGGATTTTCGGGTGTAATCGCGCTGCGGAAGCGTTTGCGCTTTCGTGTGCGATCGCCGTGCCCGCAGCGCATGAGGGCACGTGCCGATGGATCGGCCGCACGCGATGTCCACGGAAGGAAGATGACATGACGCCATTTGCTCGTTCGACGGCTTCGGCCCCCCGGGTATCCGCCAGCGCCGCGGCGCCCACGCGCTACGAGATCCAGCTTCCGGACGGCACCGTCGAGGGTCCGCTTGCCTCGACCGAGGTCCGTTCGCTTGCCGCAGAGGGCACCGTCGACTCGCGAGCCCAGATCAGGCGCGTGGGCGATGCTGCGTGGAGGCCCATCACGAGTGTGGCAGGTCTCGTCGTGCGAGCGTTCGACGCTGCACGCGAGGCTGCTGCTGAGGCGCAGCGCGCTGAGCAGGAGCGCGCCGAGGCGCAGCGCGCTGAGGCTGCACATGCCGAGGCCGAGCGCGTGCATGCTGCTGCACTGGCCGAGATCGAGCGTGCAGCCGAAGAGCGTGCGGCAGCCGATGTGGCGCGGGTCACGCGCGACATGCAGGCGCAGATCGACCGGGTCCGAGCCGACGCGCAGGCCGAGGTCGCGAATGCCCATGCGGACGCGCAGGTTGCCGTCGCGCAGGCGCGCGCCGACGCGCAGGCTGCGGCGCAGCGCGTGCAGCTCGAGATGCAGGCTCAGATTGACGGCGCGCTGGCGCGCGCCGAGGAAGAAGTCGCCCGAGTGCGGCGCGAGGCGCGCGAGGAGATTGACGCGGCCCTGCTCCAGGCCCAGCAGGAGCTCGAGCGCGAACGTGCGTCGATTCAGGCAGGCGCCAAGGATGTGCAGCTGCAGCTGCGCGCTGCGCAGGACGAGGCCACATCCCTGCAGCGGCTGCTCGCCACCGAGCGCGACGCATTCGTGGCTGCCCTGCGCCAGAGCCAGGACCAGCTCGAGGCGGCGCGGGCTGTGCATCGTGACCTGTCACAGGAGGTTGAGCATGCGCGTGAGCGCGCCTCCGGCGAGGCGGCGCAGCGCGCCGCTGCCGAGGCCGTGCGCGACCAGGCGCTCGCCGAGCTCGACCGCGCTGGGCGGGAGGCCCAGCTCCGCGAGAGCGATGCCCAGGACCGCATCAACCGGGTGCAGCTGCTCCTCGATGAGGCACAGGGCGAGATGGCGCGCGACCGAGCGGATGCGGAGCGCCGCATCCAGGAGCTCATGCGCCGGCTTCAGGAATCTGCGGCGCACACCAAGGGCGTCGAGGAGGCGCGCACGGCGGCGGAGGGCGAGTGGATTCGGGCCTGCGCGGAGCGCGACGAGGCCATCCGCGACCGCGACGCCACCCGGCTCGCGATTGGCGCGACGCAGACG
>JBIIIL010000342.1:0-2682 GCA_044234825.1 Phycisphaerales bacterium | reverse complement strand
GGTGCATGGACCCCGACGTGGGCCTACGACAACTGCGACGACTTCGCCGTCTCGGTCAGCGGGGCGGGCGGATGGCGGTCGTCGAGAACGACCGAGCTCCGGCGCTACCTGGTCGAGTTCGATTTCGCCGACGTCAACAACGACGGCATCGCGGACAGCCAGCAGCCGCTGATGATGGGCGATTGCAACGGCAACGGCCTCCGGGATTCGGCAGAGTTGCGGTTCTTCCCGCAGCTTGATTGCAACGGCAACGGCACCGTCGACTCCTGCGACACGCGGCGGGTGCCCTTCTACGTGGATCGGGAGTGGTCTCTGCCTGCGGCGGCGGCCAGCGTCGATTCGTCCGTGTCGGCGGGCGTGGGGACGTCGACCGACGTCACGGTCCGGGTGTCCGCGATCGGCGACTTGGGCGAGACGTTCAAGGGTGAGTACGTGGACGTGGAGATCGAGGGCCTGGGAGTGGTGCGGGTCGGCGGCCAGGACTGCCAGTGGGTGAGCGTGGATCGCAGCATTCCTGCGGCCGTGGCGGCATCCGCGCTCGCCGACGGAGCATTGACGGTTCGGCTGTCCACGGGCGGCGACGTCGATCCCGGATCCTGCTCGAGCGAGAAGGTGAGGGTGCAGTTCTGGTGGTCGCTTCCGACGGCGGTCCCCGACCTCAATGACAACGGCCGGCCCGACACCTGCGATCCATCGTGGGTACCCGACCTCGCCCAGCTTCCGGGCATCGTCCAGCGCAGCCCCGGCCACTGGTACTGGCCGTCGAACGACTCGCGCAACTTCTTCGATGCACGCACCCGCGCACGTCAGTTCGGCGGTCAGCTGGTCTCGGTGACGTCGGACGCGGAGCTCGAGTTCCTGCGCACGCAGCTTCAGGTCAATCCGCTCGAGGAGTTCTACGTCGGGGCGACGAGGCCTTGCGGCGATTCGTCATCCTCTGGATTCTCATGGCTCACCGGTGAAGCCCGTCGGTTTGACGCGACCTGGTACTTCCTGCCCTACGACCAGAACGGTCCCTGCAACCACACGGTCGCCGTCATGGCCCCGAGCCTGGGATTCGGGGCGTCGTGGCCCCATCACGGTCGTCGCTACATCGTCGAGTTCGACTTCCGCGACTGCAACGGCAACGGCCAGCTTGACATGTACGAGCAGGTGGACGCATCGAAGGACAAGGACCTCGACGGCCGATTGGACGAGTGCGGCCCGATGACGGGCCCCGACTGCGACGGCGACGGGACCCCGGACCGCTGGGCGATCGAGACCGGCGCGTCGGCGGACACGAACGGCAACTGGCGTCCGGACTCCTGCGACTTCGCGTGGCAGCCGTCGGGGCCGTCGGCGCAGGCGGTGCGCTGGGAGCGCGGCATGGGCAACCGGCACTGGTACCTCTTCGTGCAGCAGGGCGTCCAGTACCCGCAGGCGAAGGAGGCGGCACGCCTGATGGGCGGCCACCTGGCGACGGTGACCTCGCGCGAGGAGGCGGAGTTCCTGGAGGGCCGCATGCGCGCGCTGAACGGCGGCGAGGCGGAGTGGTGGATCGGCATGGAGCGGCCGTTCGGCCAGAGCTCGCTGGCGTCGCTCGCCTGGGTGACGGGGGAGCCGAGGCGGTACGAGCCTTCATGGTTCGAGACGGGCCACTGGAACTATGACTCCGTGGCGATCAATACGCACCGAGGCTGGCGCACGGCGCCGCGCAACGAGTCGCGCTGGTACATCGTCGAGTTCGACTTCCGCGACTCGGACTCGGACGGCCAGTTCGACTGGCGCGAGATGTCGCTCGAGCAGTCGCTGGACTGCGACGGCGACGGTCTGCTGGACGCGGTGCAGGTGGCCGCGGGCATCTCCGACTGCAACCAGAACGGGATCCCAGACCGCTGCGACATCGCGGCCGGCATGCCGGATGCCAACGGCAACGGCCGACCGGATGCGTGCGACGCGGGCTGGACGCCGGCGGTGTCGTACCCGGGGGCTCGGCAGCTGGTGCGCAACGGCATCGGCGGGCGGTGGTACTGGGTGTCGACCTTTGCGTACGGGTACGACGCGGCGAAGCGGCGCGCGGAGGAAATGGGTGGGCGCTTGGTGACGGTGACGACCTACCCCGAATCGATGTTCGTTCGCAACGAGCTGCTGTCGGGTCTTGGCAACGAGGAGTTCTGGGTGGGGATGGAGCGTTTGCCGGGGCAGTGCGAGACGTCGCAGTTCCGCTGGATCACGGGCGAGGCTCGGCGGTACGCGGAGTCGTGGCACTCCAACGGTTGCTGGAACTTCGATTCTGCAGCCATCCGCAGCAATGGCGACTACCGCGCAGCGCCGCGGTGGGAGTCGCGCCGGTTCATCGTGGAGTTCGACCTCGCCGACTGCAACCAGAACGGCACGCGCGACTGGCAAGAGATGCTGTCTGCATCTGCGGACTTGGATGCGAGCGGCCTGCTCGACGTTTGCGAGCTTGCCAACGGCTTCAACGACTGCAACCAGAACGGTGTTCCCGATGGGGCCGACATCGCCGCGGGCATGCCCGACACGAACGGCAACGGCCGTCCGGACTCGTGCGACCTCGCGTGGCAGCCCACGGGCGGCGCTTCGGGTGCGGTGCGCTGGACGTACGGCGGCGGCACGCCTCCGGGCGGGGGCGGTCACTGGTACCTCGCCTCGACGGAGCGCCTGGACTACTTCACCGCCAAG
>JBIIIL010000301.1:0-2688 GCA_044234825.1 Phycisphaerales bacterium | reverse complement strand
GGCAGCGACGCGTCGCCTGCGGACATTGCGGCAGCGTCGGAGCGTGCGGCATCGCTGCGCCGGCAGCTCGAGCTCGGCGCGTTCTCCCCCGGCGGCACGGTCGACTTCACGGTGAACGTGACCTACGACGGCGGAGCCGAGTCGCTGGCGGACATCGCGGGCACCATCGACCTGAAGGACCTGCGCCTGCTGCCCTCGGCATTCCCGGTTCCGGCCCTCGTTGGCGCGAGCGCCGGCGACTCGGCATCCGGCTCCACTGCCCGCATCACGCTGGTGCCCGACAGGATCTCCATCGACGCGCCGGGCGTGCGGTTCCGCACCCTCTCCGGCGGGACGGGGGTCATCCAAGGTCACGTCGACGTGCTCAAGTCAGGCACCCAGCGGCTGTTCGCCGCTGACATCGACTTCACGCTCGCCGAGGAGCCGATTGGTCCCCTGCTGCTGGCGGCCATCCCGCCAACCGGATCCGATGCGGCGGCGGGCTGGCCGGGTGAGCGCCTCAGCGAGGGAGGCAAGCTCCTGGAGTCGCTCGGGCTGCGTGGCCTCATCTCCGCGCGCGGATCCATCCGCACCGACCCTGCGCGCAACCTCGAGCCTGACGTCGATGTGGACGCCTGGATCTCACGAGGGCATATCCAGCCAGATCCGCAGATGAGCGAGACGATGTCCGCCAGCGGGATCCTGTGGCCCGCCGGGTTCTCGCTCTCCGACTGCTCGGCCAGCATCTCCATCAAGGGATCCACGGCGACGCTCGCGGACTTCACTGGCCGCCGCAAGGCAGGCACCGTGCGCGCCAGCGGAGAGCTGTCGATGGACACGGGACGCACGCGCGGCGTCGTGAGCCTCAGCGGCATCGGCCTCGGGGAGTATGCGGTCAACCTCGTGCCGTACGCGCGACGCGCCGACGCCCTCGCGCTCTGGCGGCGCTACAGCCCGCGCGGGACCTTCGATGCGCAGATCAAGCTCGCCCAGGAGTCGGCGACCGCGCCCATGGACGCGGTGCTGGTGATCGAGCCGCGCTCCTTCGGGCTGACGCTCTCGCGCGGCCCTGTGGACTTCGAGTTCACGCAGGGCGCCCTGGTGGTCTCGGGCACCTCCGTGCTCTGCCAGGGGCTCTCGGGCACCCTCGGCGCCAGGCTTGGGCTGCGGTCGCCCATCTGCGTGGACGGCGCATACGGCATCGAGGAGGGCACGCTTCAGCTGTCCGGCGAGATCGAGCGACTCTCGGTGGCCAGTCCGGTGATCGGGGAGATCCTCGAGCGGCTCGGCGGAGCCGAACGCGCATCTGCGCTAGACAGCCTCGCACCCGAGGGGCTGGTGGACACCGAGTTCTTCGTGATCACGCGCGGTCGCGAGGTGTCGGAGCTGACGGTGCGCGCGACCGCCGAGCAGCTCTCAGTCGGGCCGCCGGACGGACGCCTTGACCTCTCCTTCGACCCCCCGCTCTCGATTCGCAGCGACGCGGGATTGACCACACTGATGGCGCCCTGCGCGCGGTTCCGTGGGGGCGAGCTCTCCCTCGAGTCGTGGCTCATGAGCCGCGACGTCACCGTGCCAGTCTCAGGCGAGGCGTGCATTCGCGTGAACTGCACGGGTCCTGCGCCGGAGCTCCTCGCGCTGCTCCCTCAGGGGGCGCGGACGCCGCTCGATGCGGTGGGATTCGGCTGGGGCGGTGGGCTCCGCAGCGACATGGTCCGCATCACGCTCGAGCGCGCCGACCGCGGGCTCGCCGTGGACATGGACGGGTCATTCGCCCTTGACGGAGGGATGATGGCCGTCGGGCCAAGCATCGAGGGGATCGACGCGCGGATCGCCGTGCGGGTGTCGCACCGGCCCGATGGGACGGCCTTCGATGTCGATGCGGACGGCACTCGCGCGATGGTCGCGGGACGGACGGTCGATTCGTTCCATGCGACGATCTCGAGACCGGCCCCGGCGGAGGATGTCCTGATCGGTCCGGTCTGGGCGTCGATCGGCGGCGGCACACTCGATGTCGAGGGCACGATCGCAGACGGACGCAACGGCAACGGTTCGTGGTTCGTCGATGCATCCATGGGCGGATGCGCGCTTGCCGCGCTGCTGCCCGCCGACACGACCGAGGACGGTGCGGACGCCGCTGCACCGCCAGCGCGCGTGCCCGGAACGGTCCACGGGCGCATCACCGTGGCGGGCGTTGCCGGCGAGACGTCAAGCCGCGTCGGGAGCGGCTCGATCTGCATCCGCGATGCGCGGCTCGCCGAAGTGCCCTTGGGACTCGCGCTGCTCCAGCTCACGCAGCTCATGCTGCCGCTCAACGCGAGCCTCAGCCGCGCCGAGTCCCGTTTCTCGCTGATCGACAGCGTGATCCACTTCGACATGCTCGAGGCGGACTGCTCCACGCTCGTCCTCTCGGGCCGGGGATCGATGGACCTGTCGACCGGGACGCTCGCGATCCGCCTCCGCAACCGCGGCACGGTGCCCGTGCTGTCCGACATCGTCGGTACGGTGATGGAGCAGATCTTCCAGATCGACCTGCGGGGTTCGCTCGAGGATCCGAAGGCCAGCATCGCGCCGATTCCTGCGATCGCGCCCATGCCGACGCTGGCCGAGCAGGCACCTGCCGCGGGGGCCGTGCGATGAGCGGCATGGCTCCCGAGCTGCGTGACGCGATCCGGAGCCTGGTGCAGCTGGCCGCGACCCAGCACATGT
>JBIIIL010000335.1:0-2695 GCA_044234825.1 Phycisphaerales bacterium | reverse complement strand
CGATCACGGCGTGCATGCCGTTGTCGCGGAAATACTCGCCCATCGCGCAGCCCGTGTAGGGCGCAAGGAATTGCAGCGGTGCCGGGTCCGAGGCGGTCGCGGCGACGACGATCGAGTATTCGAGTGCGCCGTAGTCCTCGAGCGTCTTGACGATGCGCGCCACGGTGGAGCGCTTCTGGCCGACGCAGACATAGATGCAATAAAGCTTCTTCGACTCGTCTCCGCCGGCATTGACTGCCTTCTGGTTCAGGAACGCGTCGATCGCGACCGCGGTCTTGCCGGTCTGGCGGTCGCCGATGATCAGTTCGCGCTGGCCGCGGCCGACCGGCACCAGGGCGTCGATCGCCTTGAGACCGGTCTGCATCGGCTCGTGCACCGACTTGCGGGCGATGATGCCGGGCGCCTTGACCTCGACCCGCGCGCGGGTGACGTCGGTCAGCGGGCCCTTGCCGTCGATCGGATTGCCGAGCGCGTCGAGGACGCGCCCCAGAAGGCCCTTGCCGACCGGGCAGTCGACGATCGCGCCGGTGCGCTTGACCGTGTCGCCTTCCTTGATGTCGCGGTCGTCGCCGAAGATGACGATGCCGACATTGTCCGTCTCCAGGTTCAGGGCCATGCCCTGGACCCCGTTGGCGAAGGCCACCATCTCGCCGGCCTGGACCTTGTCGAGGCCGTAGACGCGGGCGATGCCGTCGCCCACGGAGATCACCTGACCGACTTCGGCGACATCGGCCGAGGCGTCGAACTTGGCGATCTGCTCCTTGAGGATGGCCGAGATTTCGGCGGCGCGGATTTCCATCACGCAGTCCCTTTCATCGCGAGCTGTAGACGGCTGAGCTTGGCGGCGACCGACGCGTCGACCAGACGCGAGCCGTATTTGATGCGCAATCCGCCAATGAGTTTCGGATCGACCTTGAGCCGGAGCCGCACCTTGCGTCCCATCGCCCCGGGAATGGCCGCGGCGATGGCACGATGCTGGTCGGAGGTCAGCGGGATCGCCGAGACGACCTCCACCTCGATGTCGCCCCGCCGACGCGCCACGAGCGCGTCGAAGCTGTCGATCAGTTCCGGCAGCAGCGCGAGGCGGCGATTGTTGGCGACGACACCGATGAACCGGCGGGCCAGATCCCCGATCTCGGCCTTCGCCACGATGGCCGCCATGGCCTTCGCCTGCTGCGTGCGCGGGATCAGCGGGCTCGCGATCAGGTGGCGTGCCTCGGCGCTGGACTGAAGGAGCGCCTTCAGCCTTGCCAGATCGGCGGCGACCGCGTCGAGCGCCCCCGAGTCATGGGCAAGCTCGTAGAGCGCGGTTGCGTAGCGGCCTGGAAGGCCGGCGGTGAGTGAGGTCTCGGATGCCACGGCGACCCGAATTCCTTGGATGATTCGGGACCACCCGTTCGGGCGGAACCCATTGATCCGACACGAAACCGCGCGACACGAGCATTTGCCCGTCACACGCAGCGGCGGCTAGCTACCATGCCCGCCTGTCGCGATGCAACAAGCGCCCGGGAATTTTTGTCGGCGACATCGTGCCCCGGGCCACGGCATCAGGCCTTCGCCAGAAGCGCTTCGATCTCGCCAAGGATGGCAGGGGCATCCGGCTTCACCTGGCTCGGCCACGCGCCCGCGAGGCTGCCATCGGGCGCCACAAGATATTTGTGGAAATTCCAGCGTGGCGCCCCCGCCTCCCCGAGCTCGGCCACCACCCAGCGATAGAACGGGTGGGCCTGCGGACCCACGACCACCTGCTTGTCGGCAAGCGGGAAGGAGACGTCGAACGTCTCGCAGAATTTCAGGATCTCCGCCGCCTTTCCGGGCTCCTGCCGGCCGAAATCGTTCGACGGCACGCCGAGAACGACCAGCCCACGATCCCTGTACCGGCGCCAGATCGCCTCCAGCTCGCGGTATTGCGAGGTATAGCCGCAAAACGAGGCGGTGTTCACGACCAGGACCGGCTTGCCGGCCCAGGCGTTCATCGGCAGGGCACCGCCCTGGATCGCCGGGAAGGTGAAATCATGCGCGCTCATGCCGGTCTTTCGTCCCTTCGGTCTGATCTGGGCGGCCGCCCGGCCGCTCGTGAGTCCTTGAAGCATCGCCGTGGCCGCGCCGACCATGAGGAAGAGACGCCGCGGCAGGCCGCGCTCCAGCACCAGCCGCCGCCAGCCACCGAGACCGCCGTCAGCCATATCGCTCCTCCTTCCACGGATCGCCACGCATGTGATACCCGCGGACCTCCCAGAATCCGGGCTGATCCTCGGCGACGAAGCTGAGCTTCGTCAGCCATTTCGCGCTCTTCCAGAAATAGAGCTTCGGCAGCACGAGGCGCACGGGGCCGCCATGCTCGGGTGCGATCGGTTCGCCCTCCCAGCGATGGGCAAGCAGCACGTCCTCGCCCGCGAAATCGGCGAGCGGAAGATTGGTCGTGTATCCGTCGTAGGATGTCTGGATGACGAAGCGCGCCTCGGGGCGCGGCCGGACGCGGGCGAGAAGTTCGCGCGTCGGAACCCCGGCCCAGGCATTGTCGAAGCGGGACCATTGGGTGACGCAATGGATGTCGGAGGTCATCTCGACCTGCGGCAGGGCCATGAAGGCCGCGAAATCGAGGCTGACCGGCGATTCCACCAATCCGTCGACCTCCAATTTCCAGTTCGTGGCCGTGACTTCGGGCAGAATGCCGAGATCCAGGACCGGCCAG
>JBIIIL010000300.1:0-2712 GCA_044234825.1 Phycisphaerales bacterium | reverse complement strand
ACTCCTGCGGGCGGCTGGCCCAGTTGAAGATCTGCAGCGGGAGCACCGTGAAGTCGCTCATCAGGTTCACCGGCGTCCTGAACACGAGCAGGAACCCGCCAAGCACCAGCAGGGGCGCCGCCTCGCCGATCGCCCGGCTCATTGCAAGGATCGCGCCGGTCATCATGGTCGGGAGCGCGCCGGGCAGCACGAGCCGCCAGGTGGTCTGCCACGTGGTCCCGCCGAGCGCAAGCGATCCCGAGCGGATCGACGGCGGCACCGCACGGAGGGCCTCGACGCTGGCGACGATGACGATCGGCAGCACCACGAGCATCAGCGTCAGGCCGCCCGCGAGGACACCGGATCCGAAGGGGAGCTGGATGTACCAGATCGAGTCCGGGTTGCCGAGGGAGATCGGCTCGCCCTTGCCTCCCACGCCGAACATGCGGGCAAATGCCGTCAGCCCGATGATGCCGTAGACGATGCTCGGCACTCCGGACAGGTTCGTGATGTTGATGCGCACGAACTCGGTGAACCGGTTGCGCGACGCGAACTCCTCAAGGTAGAGCGCCGTGCCGATGCCGATCGGCAGCGCGAACAGCCCGCATATGCCGCACACCCAGATCGACCCCCAGAGCGGCGCCTTGATGCCCGCCTCCGCTGGCTTGCGGCTTGCGAACCTGGTGATGAACTCCCACGACAGGCCGCTCCAGCCGTCAATGAAGATCGAGGCCAGCAGCGTCGCGAGCACGGCGATCGCGACAGTCGTCGAGAGCAGGCACACCGCGAGGAAGAGACGGTTCGAGAGGAGCCGGTGCCCGCGGGAGACCGCCGGCGCCGACGCGAGCACCGCCGCAGGCCCTTGCGGCGGGCCAGGCTGGATCGCCAGGCCGCTCACTCGTAGGCCTCCCGGTAGCGGCGCAGTATCCACGCCCCGGCGAGCGTCATGCCAAGGGTGAGGATGAAGAGCACGAACGCGACGGCGTAGCTGGACTGGTACTCGACGCCGCCGGCGGGCGCATCGCCGAGGAAGATCTGCACCATGTACGCGGTCATCGTCTGGACCTGCGCCGCCGGATTGAGCGTCAGCTGCGCGAGGCCGCCGGCGGCGAGCGCCACGATCATCGTCTCGCCGATGGCGCGCGTCAGCGCAAGGAGGAAGCTGGCGATGACTCCAGAGAGCGCGGCAGGCACAACGACCTTCACTGACACGTCGAACTTGGTTGCGCCGAGCGCGTTCGCGCCGTCGCGGAGGCTCTGGGGCACCGCACGGAGCGCATCCTCCGAGAGGGAGCACACGATGGGGAGGATCATGAACCCCACGGCGAGGCCGGCGCTCAGCGCGTTGTAGGTGCCGAACGCCTCGGACAGGGGCTGCAGCAGGTTCGGCGTGATGAAGGTGAGCGCGAAGAAGCCATACACCACCGTGGGCACTCCGGCAAGGACCTCCAGCACCGACTTGAGGACAGAGCGCACTCGAGGTCGCGCGTACTCGCTGAGGTAGACCGCCGTGACGAGGCCGATCGGCAGCGCGAAGATCGCCGCGATCGCCGTGATGAGCAGCGTGCCGGAGACGAGGGGCAGCACGCCGAAGTGCTGCTCTGCGCCCAGCAGGGGGCTCCACTCCGTCCCGGTGATGAACTTCCACACCGAGATGTTCGGGTTGTCGGAGATGGTGAAGAAGAGGAACGTCTCCCGCGCCAGCACCGCGATGATCGCAAACGTCGTCACGATGCTGAACACGGCGCACCCCAGGAGCGCCCCGCGCACCAGCCGCTCCGACCAGATGCGACCCGCGCGGGAGCGCGGACGCCCGCGCAAGGGGAGCAGGGGTGGATTGGGCGTGGACAGGACGGTCATGGGGTACAGCCCGATGCGGAGACGGTACCCGCACAGGGTTCAGGTCATGTCATGAAGCTGGCGCTGCCGCGCCTAGCGGTACAGGGTCGCGAACGCGCCGTCGACCTTCTTCCCGTCGGCGACAAAGACGGTGCCTGTCTTGCGCGAGGTCCATCGGGCCTTGGCGCGCCCCAGGATCTCGTCGGGCATGTTGACGTAGCCGACCTCCTTGGCAAGGTCTCCGGCCTCCCTGAGGTAGAAGTCGATGAAGGCCTGGACCTCACTTCGGTCGGCGCTCTTGCGGTTGACGTAGATGAACAGGGGGCGGCTCAGCGGCGTGTAGGTGCCGTCATTGACGCTCTTCGCGCTCGGAGCCACCGGGCCCTTGCCTCCGTCGATCGGCACGGCCCTCAGCTTCGACTGGTTCTCCTCGAAGTACGCGAGTCCGAAGTACCCGATGCCATCGACGTTGCCGGCCACGCCCATGACGAGCGCGTTGTCGTCCTCGGACACGCTCATGTCGCTGCGCACATTTCCGTCCTTGCCGATCACTGCCTCCTTGAAGTAGTCGAACGTGCCCGAGTCCGTGCCGGGCGAGAACACCTTCATGGGCCGGTCCGGCCACGCGGGGTCGAGGTCCTTCCACGACTTCGCGGTGCCCGCGGCGGAGTAGATCCTCCGCACCTGCTCCACCGTCAGCGACTTCACCCAGTCGTTCTTCGGGTTGACCACGATCGTGAGCGCGTCGTAGGCGACGGGGATCTCGATGTACTCGACCTTCTTCTCCGCGGCGAGCGACACCTCGCTGGGCGTGATCGGACGAGACGCATCCGTGATGTCCGTCTCGCCCACGCAGAAGCGCTTGAAGCCGCCTCCGGTTCCCGAGATGCCCAC
>JBIIIL010000070.1:0-10702 GCA_044234825.1 Phycisphaerales bacterium | reverse complement strand
CCTTCATCGCCGCGATGCCGCCCGTGACGAGCAGCGCGACGCTGCGGCCCGCAAGGTGCGTGCCCTCGATGGCCACGTCGTGGTCGCCGAGCGGTGACTCTGGGGGCGGCGTTGGATTCCAGCTGCTCATCGCGGCATCGGATGCTAGGTCGCCGTCGGTCCCTGATCGGACCATCTGAGCGAGAGCGTGCCCTCGCCCGCCACAAATCGCTCGATCCAGTCGCCGAGCGCCTCGCGCCGCCAGTCGTCGCCTGTGAAGAGCGGCGCATCGGACCCGCCCTGGCGCGCGACGTACCAGCGCGAGAGCTCCGCGCGCGTCAGCAGGATTCCTGGCGCGACGCCCATCGCGATGCACCGCATCGTCACCACCGACCAGAGCGCATCGATCCGCATGCGGTCCTCGGAGGACTCCTCGGGAGGCGTCCAGATGCGGTCGTGCTCGAGAGGGAGCGACTTCGCGGACTGCACGGTCGCGAGGATCCGCTCGCCGTGGGACTGCACGACGGGACGCGGCATGCCGCGCACTTCGGCGAGCTCGGCGATGGTCTCGGGCTTGTGGCGCGCGATCTCGAGCATCGGGCCATCCGGCAGCACCGCGCGCGGCGGCTTGTTCACCTCAGCGGCCATGTCGTGGCGCAGCACCACCAGCTCGCGCAGGATCGTCATGACGCGTGGCCGCAGGGAGAGTCCGCGGCAGGCGCGGCGCACATGGCTCTCCGGGTCGAATCCCTCGACCGCACGGATGCTCGCAGCGCTCTCCGCCAGCGCCCACGGCATGCGCGCGCGCTCGGCGAGGCGGTCCGACAGCCGCGACCAGGCGAGCGGGAGGTAGCGCACGTCATCGGCCGCGTATCCGAGCTGGCTCCTCGTGAGCGGCCGTGCATCCCACTCGGTGAAGGTGTGCGCCTTGTTGAGCCTGTGCCCGAGCAGCGTCTCGACCATGTTGCCGAGGCTTGTCGGCCAGGGCATCCCGACGAATGCAGACGCGATCTGCGTGTCGACGACGTTGGAGGCGCGCATCGCGGCGCCGCGCTGGGCCGCATCCACGTCCTGGCCTCCCGCGTGGACGAGCGTGAGCAGCGAGGGATCGCACACGCACTGCCACACCGGCTTGAGGGCGTCGATCCCGACTCGCAGCGGATCGATCAGCGCCACCCGCTCGGTCGTCGCGAGCTGCACCAGGCAGATCCTCGGATGGAACGTCTCCTCGCCGATGAACTCCGTGTCGAAGGCGAACACGCGCTGCGCACGGAGATGCTCGACGAGCTCGGGAATCAGCGCATCGCTCTCGATCAGCTGCGCGTCGCCTTGAGGCACTCCCTGGTCGGCAAGCACCCGCGCCGCCCCCTGTGACGCGCCCTCGGCATGCGCCTCGGCGTGGTGCATGGCCCGTTTTCTGCGCCGGTAGTTCATCGCGGACCCCGCAAGGTATCGGGGCGGCAGCGGGAATCCCCCATGGGCCCGTGTCGTCCTATAACCGGCAGTGATTTCAAAATGATTTGAACGCGCTCGGGGTGCGACCGGGTGTCCTCCCATAGGATTGCTCGATTCCAATGCGCGCGCGACTGACCCCAACCGTGTGCGCTGAGCGTCTGCCGGGCCAGTTGGCGTACCGCGAAGCCTTGGACGCCCTCCGCCAGAGGTTGCAGGACCTGTGCCGCTCGAGTCCTGCCCAGCGCCGGGGGCTGTTGCGCGTTGAGGCCCGCGTGGACAACTCCACGATCCCGTCAGGGTCTGCGGCATCGGATGCGTCGGCCATGACCTGGCTCGCCTCGCTCCCCGTCGGCCGCCGGATGCTGTTCCGAAGCCGTGATGGCCAGCAGGAGCTTGCCGGCGTGGGCTGGGCGCTCAGCACCCACGACTGGAGGCACCCCGCGCTCACGGGCATCGTGACGGCATGCGAGTCACGATCCGAGTCCGCGGATCCCGATGCGCACGGTCCGCTCGATCCCGCCGTGCTGGTGCTTGAGCCGTTTCGCGACGACCAGCCGATGGGGCAGGAGTGGCGCGACTTCGAGACGACTCGCCTCATCCTCCCCGCAGTCGAGTGGCGTGCCGTTCCCGGCGGCGCCGTGCTCGCCGTGAACGGGGTGGGCGCAGCCTCACCGACGCTCGAGACGATTTCGGAGCTCTCGCGTGCGTTCAGCAGCGGATCGCTGGAGCGCGCCAGCGATGCGCATGCCGCAGGATCCGCCTTCCGCACGCATGAGGGCCCGTCGACCGCGGCTCCCGTATGGAGGATGTGCGACGACGGCGACCCTGCGCGATGGGCCGACGCGATCGATGCCGCGCTCTCGGCGATTGCGGCGGGACGAATGGAGAAGGTTGTGCTCGCGCGCACCCGTCGGTACGCGTGCGATGCGCTGATCGATCCAGTGCACGTGCTGTCGCTGCTCCGCAGGGAGGAGCCTGCCGCCTACCACCTGCTCGTCGAGTGCGGTGCGGGGCGCGCATTTGTCGCGGCCAGCCCCGAGCGGCTGTTCGGGCGCGTCGGACGGACGGTGCACAGCGAGGCTGTCGCCGGGACGTGCGCGAGGGGTCCGGACGAGTCGTCCGACGTGCGGCTGGCCGATCGCCTCCTGTCGAGCGACAAGAACCGCCGCGAGCACGACATCGTCACGCGGTGCATCGAGTCTGCGCTTCGGCCGCTCACGGCGGGCCTTTCGGCCGCGGCATCGCCCCGGATCGTGCGCTGCGCGCATGTGCAGCACCTGTCGACGCCGATCTCGGGCGAGCTTCGCGAGGGCGTCGATGACGGCACCGTGCTTGGCCGCCTCCATCCCACGCCGGCCGTGTGCGGATTGCCGGTGGGTGAGGCGCGCTCGTTCATCGCGGCGCACGAGCCGCGCCCGCGAGGGATGTACGCGGGCGCAGTCGGGATGGTGACCGCACGATCAAGCGACTTCGCGGTGGGGATCCGCTCTGCGCTGATTGACGGCGACATGCTCACGGCGTTTGCCGGCGCGGGCATCGTCGCCGGTTCCGAGGCCGACTCGGAATGGCTCGAGACCGAGCGCAAGCTCGAGAGCTTCGGCGCCGTGCTCAGGCCACGCGCCGGGATGGCGCCCGCATCGTCGAGGCCGCAGGGAGACGCGGTGCGGGCGAGGCGACCTGTCGCGGCAGCCAACCGCGCCGTATGAGCGATCCCAACCTGAACTACCTGTCTGCCCGGATCGCGATCGAGGAGTGCGTCCGTCGCGGGTGCCGCACGGTGGTGGTGTGCCCGGGGTCGCGCTCTGCGCCACTTGCGGTGGCGGCCGGCGCATGGCGCGGCCGCACGTCCGCATCGGGCGGCGCCATCGACGTGATCGTGGCGCACGACGAGCGCGGCGCCGCGTTCCTCGCGCTCGGTGCGGCGCGAGCGTCAGGTCGGGCAGCGGTGGTGATCACCACGAGCGGCACTGCCGTCGCGAACCTGCTTCCGGCTGCAGTCGAGGCATCGATGGATGGGATCCCGATGCTGCTCTTCACGGCGGATCGCCCGCACGAGCTGCACGGGTGCGGCGCGAACCAGTCCGTCCCGCAATCGGGCATGCTTGCGCCAGTGGTCAGGGCGGCCCTCGACGTGGAGTGCCCGGACGATCCCGGATCGACGCCCATCGATGCGCTCGATGCCGTCGCGAGCGCATGGGATGCGGCGCACGGCGGCACCGCAGGTCCCGTTCATGTGAACTGGAGGTTCCGCGAGCCGCTTGCGCCCACGAGGGCCAGCTACAGCATCGCGCCCGATGTTGCAGGTCGGCTCGCGGCATGGCAGGCGTCACGGGAGCCCTGGGACCGTGAAGTCGCGAATGCGCCCCGTGCCCTCGCGGTGGCCGAGTCGGGTCCCGTGCCAGCGACTGGCCTCGGCACGGTCGCGCGTGAAGGCATCGACGGCTGGTGCTGGGCCTCCGACCGCGACGTGGATGCGCTGATCGCGCAGGTCGCCAAGGCAGCTCGGGGTGTGGTGGTGGCCGGTGGCGCACGCTCGCCGTCGGAGGCTGCGGAACTCGTGCGCATCGCATCGCTGTTGCCGTGGCCTGTGGTGGCGGACATCACATCCGGGCTGCGCAGCGGCGAGGCCCTGCCGAATGTCGTGCATCACGCAGACCTGGCGCTCTGCGACGGTGGCGTGGCCGATCACGACCATGCGCGCGTGCGGGAGGCGCTGCGACCGGACCTGATCCTTCGGGTGGGCGGGCGCGTGACCAGCAAGCGCGTGCAGCAGTGGATCGACGAGTGCGCCTCCACGGGGTGCACGCTGGCCGTGGCCGGCGATGGAGTCGAGCCCATGGATCCCTCGCAGCGCGCATCGCTGCGGGTGCGGACGTGCACGCGCCGGCTTGCGGACCGCATCGCCGCGGGTGCGCCTCGCTGCAGCGGGATCCGTGACGCATGGGCGCGCGCCGATGCCGCTGTGGCGCACGCACTGGCGCTGGCCGTGGGGCACGGCGACCGGCAGGCCGGGCCGATCCGCGAGCCTGAGCTCGTGCGATCGGCGCTCGCCGCTGCGCACCGTGCGGGCGCGATCGCGATGCTGTCCTCGAGCATGCCTGTGCGCGACGCGGACATGCACTCCGACCGTGCGGCAACTCCCGTGTGCATCGCCAACCGCGGCGCCAGCGGCATCGACGGCATCGTCGCGACCGCGGCGGGCGCGTGCCGTGCGGGCGGCCGTCCCGTGGTGCTGCTGATCGGCGACGTGGCCGCGCTCCATGACCTCTCGTCGTGGTCGCTGCTGCGGGACCTGCCCGCGCCAATGTGCGTCATCGTCGTCAACAACGATGGTGGCGGCATCTTCCGCTTCCTTCCGATCGCCTCGCACCCGTCCGTGTACTCCCCCTGGTTCGACTCCCCGCATGGCCTGACCTTTGGGGCGGCGGCGGCGATGTTCTCGCTGCCATACGCGATGGTGTCCACGGATGCGGAGTGGGCCGATGCGATCCATGCGGGCCTTTCGGAGAGCGGCGGCAGTCGCCCCGGTGGCCCGAGGCACTCCGCGCGGATCATCGAGGCGCGCACATCGGCGGACGGGATTGTCCCCGATCACCGACGCATCCAGGCCACGTGCGCGGACGCGGTGCGAGATGCGCTGGCGATGCGCGCCGCGCAGGGGGCTGAACGGTGAGTGCGCGCCAGCCTGTGGTGGCGCTGGTCCATGGCTTCCTCGGCACCCCCGAGGACTGGGCGCCGATGCGCGCCGCGCTCCGAGCAAGGGGTATCGACGGCATCATCACGGTGGACCTGCTGGAGTGCGCGAGCACCCCCGAGTGCGCGGCCTGGCTCGACCGCGCCATGCGCATCGATCCCGAGTCGCTGCCGGAGACCGATGCTCTTGATGCGCTGGCGACCGAGGCGCAGCGCCGCATCCGCGCTGCGGCATCCGATGCGGGGCACGCGCCGGGATCGGTCGCGCTCTGCGGATACTCGCTTGGTGGCCGCATCTGCCTTGCGCTTGCAGGACGCATGCCGGACACCCCTGCATGCATCCTGATCGGCGCCGATCCCGGGATCGAGGACCCGCGCGAGCGGTCGCTGCGCGCCGGACGCGATCACGCGCATGCCGTGCACCTGATGCAGGACCCCGAGGGGTTCCTGGCCGCGTGGTACGCGCAGCCGCTGTTCGCGTCGCTTCGCCACGGGCCGGAGTTCGGGGCTGTCCTCGCAAGGCGACGAGGCGCCCTCGGCGATCCCGCCGTCCGCGCGCAGTGGGCGCGCATCCTCGAGGCCTGCTCCCCCGGGCGATGCGTGCCCCGATGGGATGCCGCCGTGCGGCTTGGATCGCATCTTGCCATGATCCACGGCGCACTCGACGACAAGTTCGCGGCCATCGCCCGCCGGCTGCACGCGCGTGAGCCGCAGGTGCCTACGATCTCCATTCGCGGCGCAGGTCACGCGGCGCACGTCGAGCAGGCTGAGGCCTGTGCGGATGCGATCGCGTCGATCGTCTGCCCGCCCGCGCCCGCCCACAGATGAGCAATCCCATGGCATCCACACCGCACGCCCCATCCGCACCTTCGACGAAGGCCGACGCATCGGCACCGAAGCCCGACCCCCGCATCTCCACCGCTCGCGCCGCGGCTGCCTGGAAGGCGGCAGGCACGTACCCCGACATCGCCTACGAGAAGGCTGACGGCATCGCGAAGATCACGATCGACCGTCCTGAGTGCCGCAACGCCTTCAGGCCGCAGACCGTGCAGTCGATGCGGATGGCGCTGCAGGACGCTCGCTTCGACCCCAACGTCGGCGTCATCATCCTGACCGGGCGCGGTGACATGGCCTTCTGCTCCGGCGGCGACCAGCGCATCCGCAAGGAGGCTGGATACAGCGACGACTCCGGCGTGCAGACCCTCAACGTGCTTGACTTCCAGCGGGAGATCCGCACCTGCCCGAAGCCTGTGGTGGCGATGGTCGCTGGCTACGCGATCGGCGGCGGTCATGTGCTGCACATGCTGTGCGACCTGACCATCGCGGCGGAGAACGCCATCTTCGGGCAGACGGGACCGCGGGTCGGCAGCTTCGATGGAGGGTGGGGCGCGAGCTACATGGCGCGGCTCATCGGCCAGAAGCGCGCACGCGAGATGTGGTTCCTCTGCCGGCAGTACGACGCGCAGGCCGCGCTGCGCATGGGGCTCGTCAATGCGGTCGTGCCCATCGAGCGGCTCGAGGAGGAGACGGTGCAGTGGTGCCGAGAGATGCTGGCCAACTCGCCGCTGGCGATCCGCTGCCTCAAGAGTGCCCTCAACGCCGACTGCGACGGGCAGGCGGGCCTGCAGGAGCTTGCCGGCAATGCGACGATGCTCTACTACATGAGCGAGGAAGGCCAGGAGGGGCATCAGGCCTACCTCGAGCGTCGGCGGCCCGACTTCTCGCAGTTCACCCGACGTCCATGAGCGGCGCTGCGCTGCCTGCGAGCCGATCCGGGCAGCGCGAGGGTGCGGTGTCGGTGTGGTTCGGCGCGATGCGCCCGAAGACGCTGCCGGCGGCGGCTGCGCCGGTCCTCCTGGGCACAGGCATCGCGTGGAGCGAAGGCGTCGCGCACATCCCGTCCGCGCTCGTGGCGCTGCTGGGTGCGCTTGCGATCCAGGTGGGCTGCAACTTCGCCAATGACTTCTTCGATGCGCGTACCGGTGTCGATGGGCCTGAGCGCCTCGGTCCGGTCAGGGCTGTCTCCGCGGGCCTCGTGACGCCGCGGGCGATGGCCATCGCGACAGCCGTTGCGCTGGCGCTGGTGGTGCCGTGCGTGGCGTACCTCGCGTGGCGAGGCGGATGGCCGTTCGTCGCGATCGGCGTCGCCGCAGTGGTGCTGGCCCTCGCGTACACGGGCGGACCGTTTCCGCTGGCGTATCTGGGGCTCGGTGACCTCTTTGTGCTCGTGTTCTTCGGTCCGGTGGCTGTGCTGTGGACGTACGCGGCGCAGGCGCAGGCGTGGTCCCTCGCGCCGGCGCTGGCGGGCCTCGGTCCCGGACTGCTCGCCACTGCGCTGATCTGCGTCAACAACCTGCGCGACATCGACGGCGACCGTGCGGCAGGCAAGCGAACGCTCGCCGTCAAGTTCGGCGCGGCGTTCGCCCGCGTCGAGTACGTGACATGCGTGATCGCGGCGGGGGCGCTTGCGGTGGCGGTCGCCATCGGCGCCGTAGGCGGACCATCTGCGCGTCCGTGGGTGCTGGCCGCGCTGGTGCCGTGCGCATGGCTTGCGCCGACCTGCGCGTCGGTGATGGGAGGGCTGCGGGGCAGGCCGCTCAACGGCGTGCTTGCGAAGACCGGTCGGGCGCTCTTCCTGTATGGTGCGCTGATGGGTGCTGGCTGGGCCGTGTCATGAGTGCCGAATCGACCGAAGCCGCGCCCGTCATCGAGCTCGCCCAGTACGAGCTTCCGCTGCGCCGCACATTCAGGACCTCCCGCGGGGACATCAAGGTCCGCCACGGCGTCCTGGTGCGAGCCACCCTCAACGGGCGTTCCGGCTTCGGGGAGGTCGCGCCGCTGCCGGGATTCCACCGCGAGCGGCTTGCCGACGCGGTGGTGTCGCTGAAGGAGGCCTGCGCGTCGGGCACGATCCCGACCGCCAGGAGCGCCGCCTTCGGGCTGTCATGCGCGATGGCTGAGCTGCGCCGCGACCGGCGATTCGGCTTCGGACCCGTCGCACGTGGCGCCACGGTGGGCGTGAACGCGGTCTTCTCCGGAAGCGCGCGTGACGCGGAGCGCGCGATCGCCGCAGGCGAGTTCGCGGGATTCCGCACCGTCAAGGTCAAGATCGGCAGGTCGCGCCCGGCGGAGGACCTCCGGATCGTGAATGCGCTGCTCGGCGGGCTTCCGGAGGACGTGCGGCTTCGGCTCGACGCCAATCGCGCGCTCACGCTGGCCAATGCGGAGCGACTCCTGCGCCGCATCGACGCATCGCGCATCGAGTACGTGGAGGAGCCTCTCCAGGACTCGCGCGAGCTCTCCGAGCTGTCGCGCCGCGTGGGCATGCCGATGGCCATCGACGAGGCGCTGCACGACCCGGAGGTGCGCGATGCGGTCTACGGGGCTCCGGGCATCGAGGTGCAGGTCGTCAAGCCATCGCTGGTGGGACCGGTCGAGGAGATCGAGTCGGTCGTGACCGCGGGGCGCATCCACGGGATGGACACGGTGTTCTCCACCGCGCTCGAGACGAGCCTGACGGTCGCGATCGTGTCGAGGTTCGCGCTGACCTTCGCGTGCGGCACCCGCGATCACGGGCTGGCGACGCCGGGACTCTTCACCCGCGACATCGCCGATGCGCCGGCGATCCGCGAGGGCCGCATCGATGTGCCGGGCGAGCTTCCGGTGCCCCGCGCGGATGCGGGACTCGACTTCGTCCCGGTGGCGGCGTTCTCCCTGCGCGAGACGCTCACGCCAGCGGCGTGAGCGCGTCGCGGATCGCCCCAGGCACCGCCATGCTGCTGCCGCGGTCTGGATCGATGCACGCATGCACGATCCGGGTGCGGAACGCATCCTGGCCGCCCTCGAGCACCGCATTCCACTCGAACGAGATGGATGAGTGCCCGACGCGCAGCGAGGACAGGCGAAGCTCGATGCGGTCGCCGGGCCTCACAGGATGGAGGTAGTCGGCTTCGGCGTGGACCACCGGCAGGCGCACCTGCCCCGGACGCAGCAGCGATGCAAGCGGAAGCCCGACGGACTCCAGGAACGCCTCCGTCGCCTCGTGCGCAAGGTCGAGCGCCTCGGTGAAGTAGATGACTCCGGCCGCATCGCTGCGTCCGAGACCGATGGCGACCCGATGCGCGAAGGGATGCGCGGACATGCGCGCAGGCTAGCGCGGTCGACCTCCGCATCCATACCCTTCCGCCATGCGTTGCCGCACGATTGACGTGAGTGCCCTGTGGCTGGCCGCCGTCGCGGGCGTCGTGGGCGCTCTCTGGCCAGCATGCGCGACCGACGGATCCCCGCCCGTGCCGGGTTGCGTGAGCGCGCAGCAGCTTGCGCTTGTCGATCGCGCGCCGAGGGTGATGGCGGAGTTCGCGGGAACCCGCGCATGGACGCCCAGCGAGGGCGCCGCTGCGGAGCTCGAGTCGATCTCGCCGGAGCTGGCTCGGCTGGGCGTTGGACTCGCGTCCCGGTGCCGATGGAGCATCGACCAGGCCGCAACGGCCATCGACCCGGAGCCATGGCGCGCGCTGCAGCGCCTGCTTGATGCGGACAGCAGGAGGCTTGCGCGGCACGGCCAGTGGGATGCCGCCACCGAGCGGGTGTGCGCGATGATGGCGGTGGCGGGGGCCCTCGGCAGCCTTGACCGGCTCGATGCGCGCGCTGCCGCGGCATCGATGGCGCATGCATCCGCCGAGCGCGCACGCCAGTTCGTGGACGGAGGCGTGCCTGCCGCGTCCGCGCTCTCGGTGGTGCGCGCATGCGACGCGCTCGAGTCCGGCGGCATGTTCGATCCGTGCACGATGGTTCGCCTCGAGCGCATCAGGTGGATCCTGCGCCCCGAGGCATCGGCAGCGGCGCGGGTTCCGCCTGCCGCGCTCGCGGAGAGCGCGCGCCGCGAGCGCCATGCGAAGGTCAGTGCGGACGCGCTGCCGCGCATCGAGAGCATGACGGCGGCGGAGCTCGAGGTGCAGATCCGCGCGGGCGAGCCTTGGTTCGGCGCGCTCATTGCGGCCTGCGGCGAGGCGGATGTCCGCGCTGCCGCCGCAGATCTCGATGCGCGCGCGGGCCGCGGAGAGCATGGCGCATGGCTCGAGGCGGTGCGACCCAACATGACGTGGGCGATCGGGGAGCTCGAGCGCGCGCGAGCCTCGGTGCGCTCCGTGCGCGAGCGGGCCCGCGTGGCTGCATCAGGTGCGGGACTCGACGTGCCCGCGCCCCCTCCGACGGCGGCGTCTCCGGCGGAACCGGCGCCAGCCGCCCTTGAGCCATCGGAGATTCCCTGCGCGATCGGTGCCGTGGCCGTGAGGCGCGGCGACGCCGTCATGCGGTTGCCCTACCGGCTCGTCGAGCCAGCGACTGTCGTGGAGGGCGCCAGCTACCCGCTTGTGGTGTTCCTGCACGGTGCGGGGGAGCGCGGCGACGACGGCGTGTCGGCGCTGCGCCACTGCGCCGACCGCCTGGCGACCCAGGCGATGCGCACGCGCTACCCGTGCTACATCCTGGCGGTGCAGTGCCCCAAGGACCAGCGGTGGGTCGATGCGGATTGGAGCGCCGCGACGCCGCCGGCGTTTGCAGCGCAGCCGACGCC
>JBIIIL010000345.1:0-2719 GCA_044234825.1 Phycisphaerales bacterium | reverse complement strand
TGGGCGGCAACGCGGCCAGCAGCAGCGCCGACGCCAGGATCAGCCCGGCGTTGAGGCCGAACAGCATCAGCACCGGCATGAAGATGGTCAGCAATCCGGGCGCCCCGCGGCCCAGAAGCCGCGCCAGACGCAGCGAGGCGTAGATCAGCGCGGTCGCCGCCTCGCGCCGGTCGCGATCGGCCGCCAGCGCCGACATGCGCGCCTGCATCGCCGGTTCGGCCTGGGCCTGGGCCAGCGCCAGCCCGACCGCGGCGACCGCCAGGCCGGCCAGTGGCGAACCCAGCGCCCAGGCGGCGAGCAGCGGGCACAGGCCGACGATTCCGCGGAACAGGAAGGCACCGATCAGCACCGCGCGCGGATCGCGCTCGTCGAGAAGCCGCCCGCCGAGCGCGGCACCGAGCAGCACCGCGCCGTATTGCAGCGACTGCATGTAGGACGCCGCGTCGCCGAGCAGTTCGACGGACATCCAGACCAGCGCGAAGTTCCCGATCTGGGCGCCGAACTCGACCAGCATCAGCGCGCCCCACAGTGCCGCCGTCGGCCTGTGCGACAAGGGTGCGAAAAACCCCAAGACGACGCTCCGGCGACCGGTCAGGAAAGGACGCGGCCGGTCACGGCGCCGGCCAGTTGACCAGCCCGACGCGCCAGTCATGCCCCTTGCCCGGTCCGTCGACATGGTCGATGCGCGACAGCGACAGCGTGTCGACGCTGAGCGACAGGGCCGATTCCGGCGCGATCGCGAGCGCATGGGCGATGGCGGCGCGGATCGTGCCGCCGTGAGAGACCAGGACGATGTCGCGGCCACGATGGCGGGCCGTGAGCGTGGCCAGTGCACCCGAAACGCGCGCCACGACCATGGCGAAGCTTTCGCCGCCCGGCGGCGTCTCCACCGCAGGCGCCAGCCAGAACCGATGCGCGCGCTCGTTCTGGCCGAAGGCGCCGATCTCGCGATAGGTCCGCCCCTGCCACTCGCCGAAGCTCTGTTCGATGAAGCCGGGCTCGACGACGGGATGCGGCGGCGCCGGCCGCCCTGCGGCGCGGATCTGCTCGGCCAGCGCCTGGGCGGTCCGCTGGGTGCGCGACAGCGGGGTCGTCAACCACAGCGCGTCGTCGGGAATGCGTGCCGCCAGTCCCTTCAGCGAGGCCGTGTCGGAAACGTCGCACTCGACGTCCATCTGGCCGTAGACGCGGCCATGGGTGCCGACGACGGGGGCGTGGCGGACGAGCCACCAGCGGGTGACGACGATATCGGTCATGCAGTCCTCGGTGGTCGGGTCCGGATCAGGGGTCGGCGATGAAGACAAGCAGGAAGCCGATCTCGGCGCATTGCTGGACCGCGCCGAGCACGTCGCCGGTCTGGCCGCCCAGCCGGCGGCGCGCGAGCAGCGCGGGCAGCGCCGCTCCCGCCGCGCAGCCCACGATCACCAGCAGGATGGTCAACGGCTGCAGGACCGGCGCCAGCGCCAGTGCCGTCATGAGGATCCCGATGGCGACGCTGTCCGCGGCCCGGCTGCGATGCGGCGTCCCGGCCGCGGCCGACACGCCGTCGGGTCGCGCGGGCGGCAGCAGGTACATCACCGGCACCATCGCGGTCCGCGACGCGATCGCCGCGCCGATCAGCGCGCAGGCGGCGTCGAGGACGACGCCGGTATAGCTGATCGCGCTCGCGCGCAGCCCGACCGTCAGCACCAGCGCCAGCGCGCCATGCGCGCCGATCCGGGGATCGCGCATGATCGCGAGGCAGCGCTCGCGCGTGCGGCCGCCGCTCAGCCCGTCGACCGTGTCCGCGAGACCGTCCTCGTGCAGCCCGCCCGAAACGACGGCCGCGACCGCCAGCGCGACCAGCGCAGCGATGGTCGAGGCCAGTCCCGCCATGTCGGCGAGAGTGAAGGCGGCGGCAGCGATCGCGCCGACGACCAGCCCGGCGAGGGGAAAGGCGCGCACCGCGTGCGAGACGCCGAAACGCAGGTCTGCCGGCGTCAGCCGAACCGGCAGCACGGTGAGGAAGACCAGCGCGATCCGCACTTCTCCCAGCCAGTTCCATGGCCGGCCCGGCAAGGGCGCGTCGATGTCCTGGATCGGCGGTTCGGGGGTCGGCGGCGGGGCCTGCGGATCGTCTGGCATCTGCCGGGTCGCGGGGGGCTGGAAGCGTGTATAAGCCACGCCAGCGATTCGCTCCACCGCGCGCCGATCAACAAAGATTACGTCCTGTCATGACCCCCGAAACGCCACCCGCAGCCTCGCTCGCCGAAATCCGCGGCATCCTCGCCGGGCTTCCCGGCCCGTCGGCCGACGCCCGCGCGGCCGCGGCGGCGCGCGAGGCGACGCTGACCAAGCCGCCGGGCGCGCTGGGGCGGCTGGAGGAGATCAGCGCCTGGATGGCGTCCTGGCAGGACCGTCACCCGCCGACGCTCCGGCGCCCGCGCGTCGCCGTCTTCGCCGGCAACCACGGCGTCGCCGCGCGCGGCGTCTCCGCCTATCCCGCCGCGGTCACCGCCCAGATGGTGCGGAACTTCGTCGCCGGCGGCGGCGCGGTGAACCAGATCTGCCGCAGCGTGGACGCGGACCTGCGGGTCTACGAATTGTCGCTCGACGTCCCGACCGCCGATTTCACCGTCGCGCCGGCGATGGGCGACGAGGACTGCGCGCGGGCCATGGCCTACGGGATGATGGCGGTCGAGCCCGGCGTCGACCTGATCGCGCTCGGCGAGATGGGGAT
>JBIIIL010000069.1:0-10727 GCA_044234825.1 Phycisphaerales bacterium | reverse complement strand
CGCACCAAGTCCCGCGGGGTGCCCGTCTGTGGACTGCGCGTCGGCGCGGACGCTCTGGACGGGCAAGCCGTCAGGTCCAAGCGGCTCGCTTGCCGAGGGCTCGCGGATCGCGCTGGCCAGCTCGCTGCGCGCACTCTGCGCGGCGCGCGATGGCTGCGCCATGCCGGGCTCCGCCAGCGGCGCGGCAGGCTGGGCATCGGCGCTGCGCGCGACTGTCGTCACGCGCGTATCGAGCGCACGCTCGAGCTGCGCCGCGACATTCTCCGGATCGGCCGGTGCTGCCGGCGCCGCAACCTCGGCAGCTGGCGGCGCGGCAGGTGCCGAAGCGCCTGCGGGAACTTTCGTGGACGCAGGCACCGGCGCCGACGCCGTCGCAGGCGGCGTATCAGACGCGCGCGGCGACGTTCCGGGCGGCACCAGCGGTCCGGCATCAGCGCGAGGCGCGTCAAGCGAGGTCACAGGCACCGCGAACGTGACCAGCAGGAAGTTCGCCCCGCGCCACGCCATGATCCGTCCAGTGACCTCGAAGACCGACGTCTCGCCCGAGCGTTCCGCGGCCCGCGACGCATCAACCATGTCCGAGAGCGCGCCGCAGGGCAGCAGGGTGATGAGCCGATTGGGCGCTCCATTGACCCGGTCACGAAGCCGGATGGCCCAGACCCCAAGATCGGCGCGACGTTCGAGCGTTCCCGTGGCACGGACCAGGAACCCGCCCTCGGGAATCATGGGCGGAAGGAAGAGCCCCGACGCGCGAATCTCCGCAGCTTCCTGCATCGCCGACGGCCCGAGCGTTCGTCCCGACTGAGCCGCAGCCGCGGGCTCGATCGGCTGGGAGCCAGCCGGCCGCGACACGTCGACGGGTGGCGCCGCAGCAGGCCGCGCCGCGTCCGACGACTGCGCGCTCGCGCTCGAGAGCGCACCAGTCGCAGACAGCGTGATCGCGAGGAGTGCGGATAACACCGCGCCTGCCCTGCCCATCGACCCCGGCATCCCGCCAACTTGCGTCAACTGATGAGGGCGTTCGTTGACGAGAGGCATTGCGGATGGGAGGATATGCCCCGCCACGGCCGAGTACCCAAGTGGCCTAAGGGGACGGATTGCAAATCCGTTATTCGTGGGTTCAAATCCCACCTCGGCCTTTCAGCCCCCTCCGCGCGCAGCGGCTCGAACCTCGCGGCCCGGCGCGGGAGCTGCCTCGCCCGCCGGACGTGGGCGCCCACAGCGCAACCTGCGAATCAGCCAGTCCACGCAGCAAGGAGCTGCGCGAGGTCGAGGCCGTTCACGCTGCCGCTCGCGTCGAGGTCCGCGGACGCAGTGCTCGTCCCCCATGCGCTCAGGAGCGCGGCGAGATCGAGCCCGTTGATCGCGCCATCACGATTGATGTCCGCAGGGTTCGGGGCAGGCGGCGTGAATGTGATGATCAGCTGGGGCTTGGTCGAGGGGTTCGAGCTCTGCCGGCTGTCAAAGCGCTTTGCGGTCTGAAGCGCCGACTCGTCGCCGCGCACCATCCAGCCGAAGTTCGAGCTGGGCGTGCTCACCCACGACTGGACATCGGACACAAGCCCTGACGTGGATCCCCACGTGTACCAGGTGATGCCGCTGACGTTCACGCTGGCGCTCGCCGTCGCCTGGAAGTCGCCACCGGGTGTCGTCCATGGCGTCCCTGGCGAAAAGCGGTGAATCCATGTGGCATCGCCAGCCTGCGCAATCGCACCCGCCCCGCCGAAGGAGAAGCTGCCTGCCTCTCCCCACGAGGCGTTCATGCGGTGCAGCGAGTGGGCGCGCGCGCCACCCTGCCCCTGGCTCATGAACATGCGCAGCTGGACGGACGTGACGGTGCTCCCTTGCGGAATGGCGCTGAGGTCGAACCGGATCAGCGCACGCCGGAAGGTGCCGCTGCCGTTGTTGCCCACGCGCCCCGAGTACATGTTGTAGGACGCGCCTGCCGAGTACGTGCCAGCCGGGTCCTGGATGAGCGTGTTGTCGGCCACGGGATTGAGCGTGATCGTGTCAGCCTCCGCAGGCTGTCCTGAAAGGAGCGCCAACGACGCGAACACCGCTGCAGGCGACTTCGCAAGGGATGATGTGAGGGTCAGTCTCATGGTGGTGGAGCGGGATTGGGCGTTCGGAGCGTGATCGTGGCCACGGACCTCAACGCGCTTCGCCTGGGCATGCGGCTGCGGATTCACAATGTCCACCGGGCCAGGAGGAATGCAAGGTCAATGCCGTCCACAATCCCGCTCAAATCGATGTCTGCGGAGCCTGCAGTGGCCCACTGGGACAGGAGCACGGCCAGGTCAATTCCATTCACCATGCCGTCACCGTTCAGGTCTGCAGGCTCGTCCGGGGCGCCGACCGAGATCACCACCGTGAGCAGCAGTTCGGCGGTGCGCTCGCCGGGCACGTTCTCGTCGCTCGTGCGCACCGTGACCGGCACCGACACATTGCCCGCGGCGAGCCCCTGCGGATTCACCCGAAGGCGAAGCACGGCGGGCGATGCACCCACTCCCGAGGCGGTGCCCGCGACGACGCTGAGGGATCCGCTCCCGGGCGCAGAGCCGATCGAGGTCGAGTCGATGTCGAGGGCTGACTGAAGCGTCTGGAAGTTGTGGTTCCAGACCGGCACGTCGACGTCGACGGCCGTGCCGCCCATGTCGACCGGGACGTGGATCTGCGACGCACGGATCTCGCTGCTCGCCATGAGGCTCGGGCGGCTCGGGCCGAGCACGGTGAAAGGCGCAGAGAGCTCGAGCGATGCCGGCTCGACTGCCTCGGATGAGCTAGTCACGCTGACCCTCGCCAGTCGCACACCCGCCGACGCCGTGGCCAGCGTCACCGGCACTGACACGCTCGCCGGCGAAAGCGGAGCGATGCCCGAACCCGATGCCGAGCAGTGCTGCAGGGGAGAGACGGCGTACGCCAGTTCATCCGCCGCCAGTGGCGTCACCACCGACGCGCTGTTGAGGATGCGCGCACTCACCGTGACGGGCGCGGCCATGATGACTCGTCCGGGCACTGGGTCAAGCGTCGCCGAGAGCCGCGCGGGCACCTGCAGATCTGCGATCACGGGGAGGTGGTCGCTGGCGGCGAAGAGCGCGTTCGCCAGCTGCGACGAGCGCGAGGACTGGCCTGGGTAGTAGGTGTTCGCGCCGTCATTGATCGCGCGCTGGTAGTGGTTGCCGTCGTTGCCGAGCGTCCTGCACGTGCCGGGCATGATCGAGAGGCCACCGCCATCGGCGAGCTGCACGGTGGTCAGCAGAAGGTCGAAGCGGTCGTCGAGCCCGCCGCCGACGAGCCCGCCTGCGGAGATGTCGCGAGGGCTCTGCGTATGCACGATCGAGTTGGCGGTACCGGCCCACGAGCCGCCGCCGAAGGGGTCGATGGCGCGCCCATTGCCTGCGGCGAGCATCGCGGCGAATGCAGGCTCCGTGTGGCTGTAGAGGTTGTAGTCCCCAACGAACACCGCACGGACGCCGGCGCCGAGCGCGTCCGCATTGGCGCGGATGGTGAGCGCGCCGTCGAGTCGCTGCTGCTCGTTCGACGAGCCTGTCGAGGCCTTCAGGTGGGATCCGTACGCATACATGCGCGCCGACGCTGAGGAGTAGCCGACCATCTGGAGCAGCCAGCGGTCCGTGTTGCGGCCGGCCCCTGTGGAGAGGTCCTGGTGGCCGGACGTGACCTCGGTGAACGTCTGCGTCCTGAAGAAGAGCGCAGGCGCGCCACCCGCGGAGTTCTCGCTGGTGCTCGTGGTGTAGGTCGCGAGCGCATAGGTCGTGCCGGATGGGGCCGATGCCGCCACGAGCGGCTCCAGCGCCTTCAGTGCCGTCGGAGTCACCTCCTGGAACACCATGATGTCGACTGGCGTCGCCCAGCCCAGACGGTCATCGCGGCTGGCGTGCCAGAGCACGGTGCCTACGGCATTCGCATCGCCCTGCATCCTGGCCACGTTCCAGGTCATGACCCGCACCTGACCGGACGCCTCTGCGCACAGCAGCGCGGACAGCGAGGTCGCGAGCGCACCCCACCGCCAGGTTCGTGCATGGCGACCCATGTCCCCACCTTATCCCCAAGCCCAACCTGCGCCAACGGCGATTGGGCGCGATCGGCCCTTATTGGTCACGGCGGACCGGAAAATCCGCGCCGGTACCCCCTACGGGACGGGTCCGCGTGCCGTACAACAACGGACCCCAATCCAGACCCCGGAGATCCGACCCATGCGCCTGACCACTGCCCTGATCAACGTCCTGGCTCCACACGTGCGCGCGCTGTCATGCGCAGCGGCCCTCGCGGCGGCGTGCCTGTGGACCCCTGCCGCCAGCGCCCAGAAGGTGGAGCCTGAGATCGTCGTGCTCGACAACGGCATGAAGTTCCTGCTCGTGCCGCGCACGGACCAGCCGAACACCGTCAGCGCGGGGTGGCTCGCCAAGGTGGGCAGCGTCAACGAGCGCCCCGGCATCACCGGCATCTCCCACTTCTTCGAGCACATGATGTTCAAGGGCACGAACACCATCGGCACGCAGGATCCCGCGCGCGACGCCGACTTCCGTGCGCGCCAGAAGTCGCTGCGCGACGCCATCAACGACTACACGTGGTCCACCCAGTACATGCGCTACTTCCTCGGGCAGATCAACGACCCGTGGAACCCGGCCAACGACACGCCCGAGCTGGCGAAGATGCGCGCGGACCTGAAGGGCCTGATGGACACCCAGCAGGGCCGGGCCAACGCCGAGCGCATCGCGGAGCTCAAGCAGGAGCTCGCCAAGGCCAACCGCTCGACCCCGGAGGGCGCCGCGCGCGCCAAGGAGATCGAGTCGCAGGTCGCGCAGCTCGAGTCCGAGCAGAAGGCCAAGGGCTCCATCGTCAAGGACGAGTTCGACCAGGTGTACACGCGCGAGGGCGGCTCGGGCATGAACGCCTTCACCTCGCACGACCTCACCTTCTACTTCATCAACGTGCCGAGCAACAAGCTTGAGCTGTGGGCGTGGATGGAGAGCGACCGGCTCAACGACAGCGTCTTCCGCGAGTTCTACAGCGAGCGCGACGTGGTGCACGAGGAGCGCCGGCTGCGCACCGAGAGCACGCCGACCGGCATCTTCCAGGAGCAGTTCGACGCGATGTTCTGGGTGTCGAGCGGATACTCGTGGCCGATCATCGGCTGGCCGAGCGACCTCAACAGCTACACGATGGAGGAGGCCCAGAGGTACTGGAACATCTACTACCGGCCGAACAACCTCGTCGGCATCATCGTGGGCGACTTCGACCCCAAGCAGGCGCGCGAGCTCATCGCCCGCTACTTCGGCAGGCTGCGCCCCGAGTCCGGCACGGTCCCTGCAGTGACCACGCTCGAGCACGGGCAGAAGGCCGAGATGCGCATGAACGCGGAGGTTGATGCGCAGCCCCAGATCGAGATCCGCTACCACACGGTGCCGGCGCGCCACGCCGACAGCTATGCGCTCGACATGATGTCGCAGATCCTCAACGGCCGCACCGGCCGCCTGTACAAGGGGCTTGTCGAGGGCAAGGAGATCGCGTCCTCCGCGGCATGCCGCCAGGACAGCCGCAGGTACGCGGGCTACTTCAGCTTCGCGGCCGAGACCAAGGGAGACTCGACGCCGCTCGACCTCGAGAACGCGTGGTACGCGGAGATCCGGCGGCTCCAGGACGAGCCCGTGACCGAGCGCGAGCTGCAGAAGGTGAAGAACCAGGTCGCCGCCGACAGCTACCGCCGGCTCCAGTCCAACTTCTTCCTGCTGATCCAGCTCGCGTACGCCGAGGCGCTCGGCACCTGGGAGGAGATCAACGAGGAGCCCAAGAAGCTCCAGGCCGTCACCGTCGCCGACATCCAGCGCGTGGCACGCGCCTACTTCGCGCCCTCGAACCGGTCGGTCGCCACCTTCACCCGAAAGGCCGGCCAGTCGGCCGAGGCCATGGACCCTGACCTTGCGAAGCTCCCTGCGCCCATGCAGGCTCGCGTGCGCGCACTCGCGGCGCAGCTCGCGAAGGAGACCGACGCCGAGAATCTGGAGCGCGGCATCTCGGACATCGAGGCCAACATGGGCCAGATGCCGCCCGATCGCCGGCCGCTCGCGGACTTCATGCTCAAGAAGATGCGCCAGCGGCTCGAGGAGCTGAAGTCGCAGGGCAGCGCCAAGTGACGCCCTCGGCACGACACTCACCCAAAGGACCACACATGACACGGCACAACACCATCGCTCGCCGCCTCACCCCCCCGCGGAACGCTCTCGCCACCATGCGCGCTGGCGCATGCCTGCTCGCGCTTGGCGCGTCCTGCACGCTCTCGGTCGCGAAGGGCGCAGGGCCAGCGCAAGGCACTGCTGCGCCCGCTGGCGCTGCGGCGCCGGCCTCGAAGCCGAGCGCTGCAGGTGGCATCCCGGGCAGGCCTGAGCAGCTGACCTACCCCCCGCTCACCTTTGAGGCGCCCCGCGCCGCCGACTACCGCCGCACGCTCAGCGACGGCACGGTGGTGTTCATGGCGCCGAACAAGGAGTTCCCGCTCATCTCGCTGTCCGTCACGTGCATGGGCGGCGCCAACCTCGATCCCGCGGACCGGGTGGGTCTCGCGTCGATGGCCGGGTCCATGATGCGCCGGGGCGGCGCGGGCACGCTCAGCGCGGCCGAGTTCGACGAGACGCTCGACTTCATGGCCACCAACATGTCCGTGCGCGTGGGCGAGTGGAACTCGAGCGCATCGCTCGACTGCCTGGCCTCGAACTTCGACGAGAGCCTCAAGCTCTTCGTCGAGATGCTGCGCAACCCGGGTTTCGATGCGGCACGATTCAAGGTCGCGATGGACGAGGCGATGGAGGGCCTCAAGCAGCGCAACGACGACGCGGACTCCATCATCGACCGCGAGTGGAACATGATGTTCTGGGGCACCGATCACTACGCGGGCCGCCAGCCCACCGGCGCGAGCCTTGCGGCGATCACCGAGTCCGACATGCGCGCGATGGCGGCGCGCATCTTCAGCCCCGCCAACATGATCATCTCGGTGACGGGCGACTTCGAGCCTGACGCGATGGCGAAGAAGCTCGAGCAGGCCCTCGCGGGCTGGCCCCGGGGCGAGAGACTCGCGCCACCGACCGCACCCAAGGCAGATCCAGCGCCGGGGCTCTACATCGCCGAGAAGGACATCCCCCAGGGCAAGGTCTACATCGGCATGCGCTCCATCGAGCGCGACAACCCGGACGCGATCGCCTACTTCGTGATGAACGACATCCTCGGCGGCGGCGGCTTCTCGAGCCGCATCATGCAGCGCGTGCGCAGCGACGAGGGCCTGGCCTACAGCGCAGGTTCGCGGTTCGCGCCCGAGCCCTTCTACGCGGGCTCCTTCCGCGCCGGCTTCCAGAGCAAGAGCCCGACCGTGGCGCTTGCGATCAAGCTGATCATGGACGAGATCAACGAGATCCGCAGCACCCCGGTGTCGGCGGAGGAGCTCGAGGTCGCCAAGGCCTCGCTGATCGAGACCTTCCCCCAGCGCTTCGCGTCGAAGCCGGCGATGCTCGGCGTCTTCGTGACGGACGAGTGGACCAACCGCCCTGCCGACTACTGGCAGACCTACCGCGACCGCGTGAAGGCCGTGACGGCGGCGGACGTCCAGCGCGTGGCGCAGAAGTACCTGAAGCCGGAGCAGATGGCATTCATGGTGGTCGGCAACTGGCCCGACATCGCCAAGGGCGATCCGCAGGGCCGTGCCGACATGGCCAAGCTCTGCAGCGAGTACGGCATCGCGGCTCCAGTCATGCTGCCGGCGCGCGATCCGGTGACGCTCGCGCCGGTGCCTGCGCAGCCTGCCTCGAAGTCGACGCCGGAGGGCGGCGCCGGCGCGCCCGCCCCCGTGGGCGGAACCTGAGTCGAGGCTGGGTCAGGACTGACGGCCGATTGCCCAGCGGAGCTCAGGCATCCGGAGCGCCCAGGCGGCCCCGAGCATGGTCACTCCGCCTGCGGCGACCAGCGCCGTGAGCACCCCTGCCATGGTCCACCATGACCCCTCGTCGGGGAGCCAGTAGGCGACCGTGGCGGTGATCGCGCCCATTGCGAGCGTCGCAGAGAGCGTGCGCAGCCAGCTTGCGCGCACAGCCGCGTCGACCACGCGGCCAAGCCGGCGCGCGAGCAGGCGCTCGAGCACCGCCACCTGGATGATCGCGCAGGTTGCGGTGCTCCACGCGAGGCCTGCGACGTTGAGCGGCGTCCAGATCAGCGTGATGTTGAGCACGAAGTTCAGCGCCACCATGGCCATGCTCACCTTGACCGGGGTCATCGAGTCGCCGCGCGCGTAGAAGGCGCGCGTCAGCACCTGGTTCGCCGAGTACGCCCAGATCGCCACCGCGAAGCCTGCGAGGATCGACCCGACGCGCGCGCTGTCGGCGCTCGTGAAGTCCCCGCCCTGGAACACCACAGCCGCCAGCTGGTCGCGCACGATGAATAGGCCCATGCTCGCGGGCAGCCCAATGAACACCGTGAGCCGCAGTCCCCTGCGCAGGCTGGCGAGGAAGGCCTCGGGGTCGCCGCTCTGACGGGCCAGCAGCGGGAAGATGGCCGTCGCCACCGAGATGCCGAACACGCCGAGCGGGAACTCGTAGAGCCGCTGCGCGAATCCCATGGCCGCCATCGAGCCCTCCTCGAGCGGGAAGGGCACGCCGAAGATGGTTGGCCCGAAGTTGTTCGGGTAGCTGGCGATCAGGCCGTCGACGAAGGTGTTGACCTGCAGCACGCCGAGCCCCAGCGCCATCGGCACCGTCTTGACGATCACCTCGCGGAATGGCGCGCGCGCCTCTGGCGGGGCCTTCATCGGGCGCACGCCGGTGCCGCGCAGCGCCAGCGCGCTCCAGGCGACCTGCACGACGCCGGCCGCGAGCACCGCCCCCGCGACGATCATGATGTGGGTGCGCGGCGCAAGCGCATCCGCCTGCCCGGTCGCCCACGGCAGCATCGCGGCCGCCACGATCGCCACGTTGAGGATGATGGGGCTCGCGGCAGTCGGCCCGAAGCGGTGATGCGTCTGGAGCACCGCCCCCATCAGCGCCACGACGCACACCAGCGGCATGTACGGGAGCAGGATCGCCACGAGCGACGCGCTCAGCGTCGCGGCTTCCTTGTCGCTCGCGGGCCACACCGCGACCAGGATCGCCTCGCCGACGAGCGTCAGGGCGGCGAGCATCACCGCCGTGCGCGAAAGCACCAGCCACGCAAGCGGGCGCGCCACCTCCGGGCGCTGCGCATCGAGCCGCGTGTAGACGGGAAGCAGGCTCGAGGAGAGCGCGCCCTCGCCGAAGAGGCGCCGGAACAGGTTCGGCACCATGAACGCGAATGTGAACGCGTCCATCGCCGTCCCGACGCCGAAGATGCGCGACATCGCCGCATCTCGCGCGAGGCCAGTGAGCCTCGAGACCAGCGTCAGCGCGGAGACGGTGCGGGCGTGTGTCTCGAATCCTCGTGCCATCGGCGGCGCTCGACGCTCGCGCACAGGGTGCGGCGGCTACATTTGATCGGACCGATGCGCCGCACCGCCGCAATCATGATCGCCTGGACCTGCGCCCTGCTCGCCGCGTGCTCCGGTCGGCCGGCCACCGTGCTCGAGAGCGACGTGCCGATCCCGCCTGGGATGGATGCGCTGGCCACCGCGGATGTCGACCGCAGCGGCGGGACGCTCATGCGGGTGCGTGTGGTGTGCCGCGGCGACCTGCGGAGCATGGCCGATACCTCGGACCGCATCCGCGGCGCGTTCTCGATGCAGGGCTGGTCATGCACGGCAGTCGAGGCGCGCTCGGAGACGGCCACGATGACCTTCGCCAAGGATGAGCGGATCGCGACGGTCGACGTGCACATCAACCGAATCGACCCGAAGATGGGATCGGCGGTGCTGCGCGTGCGTCCTGCAGGTGACGCGACCGCGCAGCCGGCGGCTACGCGCTGACCGGTCCGCTCCGCGCGGCGGCGTGCGCCAGCGCCAGCTCCGCGGCAAGGCGGCCCGACTGCATGGCTCCGTTGATGGAGCCGTCGCCCATGTGGTCGCCGCACGCGAACAGCCCGCCCCCACGGTCCGCGCCGCCGCGCTGCGCCAGGTCCGACGGGTGCTGTCGCGGCAGTGCCTGGCGGATCCGGTCGATGCGCAGCAGCCTCCACGCGCGTGGGGCGTGGGAGGGGAACCACGTCGACATCTGCGCGCGGACCGCAGCGTCAAGAGACTCGTCATCGCGCGCGAGCGCTGCGGCGTCCACGACGCTCGCGCCGAGCAGGACCCTGCCGTGCGGCGCGTACTCGGGCGACACGGCCGACATTGCGGCCGCGTGGTTCACCGGACCTGCGCCCTCGCCGTCGAGCATCAGCCAAGGCTCGAGGCACTGCGAGGGCGCGCCTGCCGCAGGGAACGAGTAGTGCAGCGTGGCGGTCTCGCACCACGTCCGCTCCGGAAGGCCATCGACAAGAGATCGCGCCGACGCACCATCCGTCGCGACCACGGCCGCACGACCGGCGAACGTGTTGCCGGCCTGCGCCTCCGCGCGCCAGACGCCGCCAGCCCTCGATAGCGCCATCACCCTGCATCCGGTGCGGACGCGTGTGGCGTCGAGGCGACCCGCCATCTGCTCGGGAATCCGGCCCATGCCGCGCGCGGGCACCACTGTGTCCCCGCGTGCAAACATGGCGAGCCTGAACTCGAACGACCTGCGGTCGGACCCGAGCGAGCGGTCCAGGAACACACCGCCAAA
>JBIIIL010000344.1:0-2734 GCA_044234825.1 Phycisphaerales bacterium | reverse complement strand
AGGGACGTGCGGCGCAGCATGCGCCAGGGCTTCTGCGCGGCGGCGATCGTGACCGCCGCCGGTTGCGCCGTGATCGCGATGACGGAACCGATCCTGCTGCTGCTGCGCCAGGATCCCGCGCTGGTCGGCCCGGCGGCGGGCTATGCCGGGATCCTCGCCTGGGGATTGCTGCCGTCGCTGTGGTTCATGGTGCTGCGGCAGTTCCTGGCGGTACTGGAGCGGCCGCGCGCCGCGCTCCTGGTCCAGGTGCTGGCCTTCGTTCTGAACGCGGTTGGCAACTACGCCCTGATCTTCGGCCATTTCGGCATGCCGGAGATGGGGCTGGACGGCGCGGCGCTGGCGAGCGCGGTCGCGAACTGGTTCTCCTTCCTGGCCTTGCTCGGTTTCGTGCTGGCCGACCGGCGGATGCGGCGCTACCGGCTGCTGGGCCGGTTCTGGCGCGCCGATTGGCAGCGCCTCGGCGAGCTGGTCCGGCTGGGCCTGCCGGTTTCGGGCGTGCTGCTGCTCGAGGTCACCGTCTTCGCGGCCGCCGTCTACGTTCTCGGCGCGATCGGGACCGCGCAGCTTGCCGCGCATCAGATCGCGGTCCAATGCGCGGCGATCACCTTCATGGTGCCCTTCGGGCTCGCGCAGGCGGCGACCGTCCGGGTCGGGATCGCCGCCGGTGCCGGCGACCGCGGCGGCGTGCGACGCGCCGGCTGGGCGGCGCTGGCGCTGGGGCTGGGGTTCATGGCGACGATGGCTTTGGCGCTGTGGCTTCTGCGCTGGCCGATCGCCTCGCTGTTCCTCGACTTCGGGCAGCCGGAGAGCCGGCGCGTGGCGCAGTACGCGGTCGAATTCCTGGCCGTCGCGGCGGTCTTCCAGGTCTTCGACGGCGCCCAGGCGATCGCGATGGGCGCTCTGCGCGGGCTCAAGGACACGCGCGTCCCGATGCTGATCGCGGCCCTGGGCTACTGGGCGCTTGGCTTCACCGCGGGCTGCGTCGCGGCCTTCGTCTTCGGCATGGGCGGGGTCGGGGTCTGGATCGGCCTCGCGATCGGGCTTGCCGTCGTCGCGGTCCTGGCGACGGCCCGGTTCGCGGCGCGCGAGCGGCTGGGGCTGGTGCGATGACCGGGCGCCGGCGCGCCGACGTGGCGCTGGTCGAACGCGGGCTGGTCGAGAGCCGCGCGCGGGCCCAGGCGGTGATCCTGGCCGGGCTCGTCTTCAGCGGCACGCAGCGCATCGACAAGGCCGGGACCCCGGTCGCCGACGACCAGCCGCTCGATCTGCGTGGACGCGACCATCCCTGGGTCAGCCGCGGCGGGCTCAAGCTCGACCATGCGCTGGCCGCCTTCGGCATCGACGCGGCCGGCGTCACGGCGCTGGACATCGGCGCCTCCACCGGCGGCTTCACCGACGTGCTGCTCGCGCGCGGCGCGGCGCGCGTCCACGCGGTCGATGTCGGCCATGGCCAGCTGGCCTGGAAGCTGCGCCAGGATCCGCGCGTCGTCGTCCACGAGAAGACCAACGCGCGGCATCTCGACCGCGGGCGGATCCCCGAGCCGGTCGATCTCGTCGTCTGCGACGCCAGCTTCATCGGCCTCGAGACCGTGCTGCCGGCGGCGCTGGCGCTGGCGCGGTCCGGCGCCTGGATGGTGGCGCTGATCAAGCCGCAATTCGAGGTCGGGGCGGCGCGGGTCGGCAAGGGCGGGGTGGTGCGCGATCCGGCGCTGCACGCCGAGGTCTGCGCGCGCATCGCCGCATGGCTGCCCACGCAAGGATGGCAGGTTGCAGGGATCGTCGAGAGCCCTATCCTGGGCCCCGAAGGCAACAGGGAGTTCCTGGTCGCCGCGCGCAAGGGCTGATCCGCCCCTGCGCCCGGTGACCGCGACGCAAGCATGCACGCATCCGATCCCGCCGCGACGTCCGCCCCCGCGATCGCGCCGCGCGACCTGAGGCTCGTCCTCGTCGGCGCGATGATCGCGATGTTCATCTCCGCGCTCGACCAGACGATCGTCGCCACCGCGCTGCCCTCGATCGCCCGCGATCTGGGCGACGTGGCGCTGCTGTCCTGGGTCGTGACCGCGTATCTGGTCAGCTCGGTCTGCGCGACCGCCGTCGTCGGCAAGCTCAGCGACATCCACGGGCGCCGCCCGTTGATGCTGGCGGCGCTGGCGATCTTCGTGCTCGCCTCGGTGTTCTGCGCGCTCGCCAGCAGCATGGAGGCGCTGATCGCCGCGCGCGCGCTCAAGGGGGTCGGCGGCGGCGCGCTGGTGACGCTGGCCCAGACCATCGTCGCCGACGTGGTCAGCCCGCGCGACCGCGGGCGCTACGCGGCCCATTTCTCGGGCATGTGGGCGGCGGCGTCGCTGCTCGGGCCGACGGTCGGCGGCGCGCTCACCCAGCATCTGGGCTGGCAGTGGATCTTCTGGATCAACCTGCCGCTCGGGCTGTGCGCGCTGGTGGCGGTGGACAGCGTGCTGCGCAAGCTGCCGGCCCGCCACATGCCGGGACGCATCGATGCGCCCAGCCTCGCGCTGCTGCCGGTGGCGACCACGGCGCTGCTCTTCGCGCTGTCCTGGGGCGGCGTGCGCCATCCCTGGCTGTCGGCGCCGGTCCTGGGCGCGGCGGCGCTCGCCGCCCTCTGCGGCTGGCTGTTCTGGCGGCGACAGCACGGGCTCGACGAGCCGGTCTTCTCGCCCGTCTTCGCCCGCGACCGCGTCGTCGGACGGATCCTGCCGGCGATGTTCTTCGG
>JBIIIL010000068.1:0-10797 GCA_044234825.1 Phycisphaerales bacterium | reverse complement strand
CCACATGAACGGGTAGGACAGCTCGTGGCGGGTCCACACGCGCCCGCGGTAGCTGTCGTCATAGCCCGCGGCGGTGTAGGCGGCGTTGATGTTCTGGTTGCCGCCGAACGCGGGATCCTGCGAGAACGCCCTAGGCTGGATGCCGAGCGAGTTGGGCGACCCGCTCGTCACCTGCAGGTTCATGATGCTGCCGCTCCACTCCTGAGTCCAGCTCAGCGAGTCCTCGAAGAGCGTGTCGCCGAGGCGGCGGTACGCGATCTCGGGCATCTTGTCCACGTAGTAGGGACGCGACGCCATCATGTAGCCGTTGCTGATGAAGTTCTGCGGGTTGAACTTGCCGAGGATCGAGAAGGAGGAGTTGCCGGACTGCGCGCGCAGGAACGCGCTGGTCTCGTACTCGCGGCGGTTGAGGTAGTCCTCCCAGCGGAACGTGCTGATGTAGTTCTGGTCCGAGATGACGGAGAGCTGCGTCTGCAGCGTCATGTCCGACGTCAGGTAGCCCATCCAGTCGCCGACCATCGCGCCGCGCCACTCCGGCTGGTCGCTGACGATGCCGCCGGCGATGGTCTGCTCCTCGTTGCCGAAGTCGTAGAGGCCGATCGCGGACAGTTCGCCCGCTCCGCCCAGCGCCGTGCCCCTGATCCGAGCGCCGCCGCCGACGCCGTTCTTGCTGTAGGCCTCCTGGATGAGCTCGATGTCGGTGCCGTTCGGCCGCTCCCACCCCATCAGCGAGAAGAGGTCCCAGCGCGACTCGACCTCGACGCCACGGTAGTTGTTGAAGCCCGCGGCCACGCCCCGCAGCGGTATGTCCTGCGGAGATCCCTTCAGGTAGGGCCACCACAGGAACGGCGTGTCTCCTGCGCGCGCTGTGATGTGCGTGGCCTCGATGACGGAGCCCTTGGCGTCGCCAGGAGACTGCGTGATGGTCACGCGCTCCGCGCCGATCGAGAGGTGCGGCGTGAAGAACTCGCTCATGGAGACGCGGGCGCCCTCGGCGACGAAGTCGTCCTTGGCGACCTGCCGCAGCTCCGCGGCGCGCGCGTAGAGGGGCACGCCATCGCGCGTGTACGTGCGGAGCACGGCATCGACCACGACGGCGCGGTTCTCGCGCAGGTCGTAGTAGACGCGGCGCCCGCGCAGCGTGTACTCGAAGTCCGTGGCGACGACATCGCCCTCGAGGTAGATGCCGAGCACATCGGCGGCCGAGAGCTGGCTCGCCGTGCCGCCCATGGACGCGAGCGAACCCTCGCGCATGAAGATGACCGCGCGCTCGGCCGAGAGCTGCAGCTCGCCGCCCGCCGCCGTGGCGTTGCGGCTCTCGTACTCCACGATCACGGAGCCGGTGATCGCGATGACGTCCTGCGCCGTGTCGACCGACACATCGCCGCCCGCGAACGCGATGGTGCCCTCCGGATTGAAGATGGCCTGCGCATCGCTCCAGCGGCGCACGGTGCCCTGCGGCGGCGGAGGCGGCTCGGGAGGCGTGATGGGTGCGCCAACCTCAATCGGCGGCTCAGGCACGGTCACGGGCCGCTCGACCACCGGCTGGGTGCGCAGCCTCGCGCCGCTGGCGAGCTTCACGAGATAGTCGCGCAGCCGGGACGCGGCGCGGCTCAGCGCGGGGTTTGGCGGAGGCGCGGTCTCGTGCGAGAGGACGCAGGAGAGCACAACCTCGCCCCGCGTGGATCCGGTGACGAAGAGGTCCGACCCGCTCGCGCCAAGCCCAGCCCGCCGGGTGGGCTCGTGCACCTCGGGGAAGTAGACCGCAATCTGGTTGATGAGGCCTTGGGCGGAGGGGATCCGATTGATCCAGACCACCGCGCTGCGCGACGCGAACGCGTATCCGGCGAACTCGACCTTCACGTCGCCCTCGAGCTGCAGGCGCAGCGTGTCGTCGGAGGTCCACCGCCAGCAGGTGGTGCCGACCAGCTTGATGTCGCTCTCCACTGGGCGCACCGGGATCACGAAGCCGCCTAGCCCGTCCCCGGTGATGGGCACGTCCCGGAGTTCGCCCCCGCGGCCGGGCAGCGCAGGCGGCTGCGGCGCCTGGCCATGCGCGGCGCAGGCGCCCACAAGCGTGAGCGCCGCCGCAGCGAGCCGTGATGCAGTGGCGGGGCGCCCCATGCGCTGCGCATCCTACGAACGGCGCTCCGCACGCGCCGGGGCCGGGCTGCGCGTCACTCGGCGCCGACGGTGGGCTGCGGTGCCGCTAGCCGCGCCATTCGAGCGGGCGTCCTGAGGACCCGAGCGTCTCCTTGAGCACCGTCATGGCGAGGAAGCCGATGCCTGCGAAGGCCCCGATCGCAAGTCCCGCGGCATGCAGGCCGCATGCCGTGAGCCAGGTCGCGGCGTAAAGGGCCTGCCACAGCGCGCCGTACCGGGCCACCTTCTCGGCGGCGATCGAGCGGCTCTTTGCGCGCCGCACCTTGCGGACGACGACGATCCCGAAGAGCGACGCAGCAAGCACGGGAAGCACCGGCGACCACCACATCGATCCCGCCGGCCAGTACCCGGTGTCGGGGCTGCGTGCCACGCCCGCGCCGAGGAGAAGGATGCTCCAGAGGATCCACCCTGCGCCCGCGAGCACGCCAGCGCGTGCCGTGATCTGCGGGCGCTTGCCGTCGAGCACGTACACGAGCGTCGCGATCGCGGTCGCGTGCGTCATGGTCAGCCATGCGGGCAGCGTGAACGTGAACTGCTCGTTGGGGATCATCATCGTGGCTGCCGAGGCGACCCCGATGGTGACGAGCCCCGCCGCAGGCACGTGCTTGGCGGCCGCGTTGTAGGCGAGCAGCAGCCCGGCGACGATCACGGCGAGGATCAGCCCGCCCGTGCCGAAGATCACGGACGCGGCGAGGCTCGCGAGCAGCGAGGCGAGCGCCACCACCAGCGCCTGGCCGCCCCGGATTCGCCCCGCAGGCAGCGGACGCTGCGGCGCGAACGCGCGGTCGTGCCGGGCATCAAGCAGGTCGTTGAGCGATGCGCCGAACGCGAACAGGCCGATGGCTGCGATGGCCGCGCACGCAAGCGAGAGCGGCAGCGGCAGCGAGTGGCCCGGCATGAACGCGTAGCGGGGGTCCGCGCGCGTCAGCAGCACGATCAGCCAGAGGTCGGCGATCGCGCCAAATGCCATCGAAAGTCGCGTGAGTTCGAGGGCGGTCACGATCCGTCCCGCGGCGCCGCTCATGGGAACGAGGCTACCATTCCCGATCCCGCACCTCGCGAGCCGACCATGCGACCCGACTCCACATCACGCCCATCGCCGAAGGCTGGCCGTCCCTCGGCCGACGCGAGCGAGCTTCGCATCGCGATCGTGTCGAGTGCCTACCACGCTGACGTCACTGGCGCGCTGCGCGACGGTGCTGCGTCGGCGCTGGGCGCTCGGGGCGGGCGCGTGCTGGCCGAGGAGTCCGCGCCGGGGGCGTTCGAGCTGCCGATGGTGGCGCAGGCGCTCGCATCTCGCGGTGACGTGGATGCCGTGGTGGCGCTCGGCTGCGTGCTCACCGGCGAGACGAGCCATGACCGCTACATCAGCGATGCGGTGGCGCATGGGCTGATGCAGGTGGCCCTGCGGCACGGCGTGCCCGTCACCTTCGGCGTGCTCACATGCGTGACGATCGAGCAGGCGCGTGCGCGCGCAGGTGGGGCCAAGGGCAACAAGGGGGCGGAGGCGATGGATGCCGCGATCGATGCGGCGCTGGCGATTCGCCGGCACGCGCGCGTCGGCGCGCAGGCACGGGCATGAGCGCGTCCCGCGGATCGATGCATGACCGCAGGCGGGCGGCGCTGCAGGCGCTCTACCAGTTCGACTGCGGCCGGGCTGGCGAGCCGGAGCTCGTCCGGGCCGCCCTCGCGCTGCAGGCGAGCGGCGCCGCAGGCGCGGAGCCAGACGCCGACTCGTGCCAGCTGGCGCCCGAGTCGGTGGGGCCGGGCTTCGAGCTCGCGTCGCATGCTTGGGAGCGGCGCGCGGAGGCGGACCGTGCGGTGTCGGAGTTCGCGGCGGAATGGCCGACTCACCGCCAGCCCACCATCGACCGGTCGATCCTCCGGCTCGCGCACTACGAGATGACCAGTGGCGGCGTGCCGCATGCGGTCGCCATCGATGAGGCCGTGGAGCTGGCGAAGGCCTTCGGCACCGAGCGGAGCGCTGCATTCATCAATGCGGTGCTCGACCGGATCGCGCAGCGCGCACGGAGCGGCAGCGATGCTCAAGGCAGCTCTTGAGGCGATCCGGCGGGGACTTGCGCGGACGCGCGAGGCGATCGGCGGAGGGCTGCGGTCGCTGCTGGCGGGCCGGACGCTCGACCCAGCGCTGCTCGACCAGGTCGAGCGCACGCTGATCGCCGCGGATGTGGGCGTGAAGGCGGCCCGCGAGATCTCCGATGGGCTCCGCGAGGAGTTCCGCTCGGGACGCGTCGCTCGCGGCGAGGATGCGATGGAGTGGCTCAAGCGCAGCATCAAGCAGCGGCTCGCGCGCCCGGCGGGCGAGGCTGGCGGCATTCGGTTCGCGCAGGGCAGGCCCACCGTGGTGCTGGTCGTCGGCGTCAATGGCGTGGGCAAGACCACGAGCGTCGCCAAGATCGCGCGCAGCATCAGGGACACGGGACGCACCGTGCTCCTCGCCGCGGCCGACACGTTCCGTGCGGGTGCGGTGGCGCAGCTCGAGACGTGGTCGCAGAGGCTGGGCGTCGAGATCGTCAAGGGCGCGCCGGGCGCGGACCCCGCGGCGGTGGCATTCGACGCCACGGCGGCAGCGCTCGCGCGCGGCGTCGATGTGCTGCTCGTGGATACGGCGGGGAGGCTTCACACGCAGGAGAGCCTGATGCGACAGCTCGTGAAGATCCGTGACGTGATCCGCAAGCGGATTCCCGAGGCGCCCCACGAGACCCTGCTTGTGCTCGATGCCACGAGCGGCCAGAACGCGATCGCGCAGGCCAAGGCGTTCGCGGCGGCAGTGGACGTGTCGGGCATCTTCCTCGCCAAGCTCGACGGCACGGCCAAGGGCGGTGTCGTGATCGCGATCCGGGACGCGATCGACGTGCCGGTGAAGCTGGTGGGGCTCGGCGAGCGCCCCGAGGATGTCGAGCCGTTTGACGCCGATCGCTTCGTCGATGCGGTTTTTGCCGTGGACGGCGAGGCTGCCGCCGTACGATGACCGCGGCATGAGCCGGACCCGCGCACGCGCATTCACGATCGTCGAGATGCTGGTGGTGGTCGGCATCATCGGGGTGCTCGTGGGCATCGCGGTGCCGTCGCTGCGCTCGTTCCGCATGGAGTCGAAGAACGCCGGATGCCTCAGCAACCTGCGCCAGCAGTTCACCGCGCTCGAGGCGTACCGCAACACGCTTCGCGGTCAGGTGCTGCCGATGTGCGAGTTCCTGCCGGTGGCGACAGACAACGGGCCTGAGGGCGGCCTGCCGCTGCTTCTGGCCGACTACATGCCCGTGGACAGCGCGGTCTGGTACTGCCCTGCGGACGGGGATCCCACGAACCGCCTCGTGGGCACGAGCTACAACTACCTGCCAGGCCTCCTGCGCTACACGCCGGAGATCCAGCTGCAGGTGGTGCAGACGCTGCTGGCGCTCCCGCCGACCATTTCGCAGGAGGAGCGCGACCGCACCCGCAACGAACTCGAGGCGCGGCTGGTGACCAACTTCGTCCTCAACGACGAGAGCAAGCTCTTCCCGCTCCTGCTCGACAGCCAGGACCGGCATCCGGGCACGCGAGTGCCGCGCAACGGCGTCTACATCGACGGCTCCGCGATGCCCATGCGCAGCGAAGCGGACGTCGAGGCCGGCAACTAGCGCCCAAAGCTGGCCAGCCCGGTGGATCGGGGCCCCGCTGGACGTATCCTGCAGGAGGACGGACGCACCCATGGGCATCGACATCGACGATCTCCGCTGGTGGATCGACCGGCGCAAGCGCGAGTTGACGCTGGCGCTCGCGGCGCTGCTGGCCGTGTCGGTGGTGGGCGGCGGGCTGTGGTGGTGGAGTGCGGTGCGCTGGCGCAAGCCGCCGTCCATCTTCGACTCGCCCGTCGATGACGTGCTCGGCTACCTCGCGCTTCCAGACTTCAACAAGCTGCCCCTCGACGAGCGCATGCGGTTCATGCTCGAGCTGAGCGACCGCTTCCGCGGCGCTGACGGTGCGGAGAGCGCCGCGTGGGCCGGCTTCCTCGCAGGCGTCAAGGGTCCCGTGCGCGCGCAGCTCACGCAGAACGCGCGTGTGCTCGCGAAGGACATCCTCGCCGACGGCGCGCGCAACTACGTCAACCTTCCGCCGGCCGAGCGCGGCAAGTACATCGAGGAGTGGGTGGTGAAGTGGAGCAAGATGGGCGAGCGACTCGCGACAGGCAAGGAGCGTGAGCGGAGCGATTCGGAGCGCATCAGCGACTTCAAGCGCCAGAGCGAGCGAGGCGAGTCGCGCATGGAGGGGCAGACCGTTCCGGATTTGGACGACTCGCGTGCGCTCGGGTTCCTGGACTTCTGGCAGAGCGAGGTCGAGGTGGCCTCCTCGCCCGTGGAGCAGGGGCAGATCGCCCGGTTCCTCGACGACGTCCGCGGCCACTTCTCGAAGGCATTCTGAGTGCGCGCGTCTCGGGTCCCGCGCGACCGGACTTGGGATCGGCAGCTGGGCATCCGCGCATGAGCGGCGCGCCGCTTCCAGTGCGGTCGAGCTCCGACGAGATCGTTCGGCGCCTGTCGGCGCCAGGCTCGACGCTCACCATCGTCGCCGAGACGGGGTCCGGGAAGACCACGCAGGTCCCGCAGATCCTCGATGAGGCCGGCCTGTCGCGCGTCGGCGCTGGGGGCGGCGGGCGCATCGTGGTGCTGCAGCCGAGGCGGCTCGCGGCGCGCGCCGTGGCGCGCCGGGTCGCGCAGGAGATGGGCACGCCGCTTGGCGAGGCGGTGGGCTACCGGACGCGCCACGACCGCGCCGACTGCGCGTCGACCCGCATCCTGTTCATGACCGACGGGCTCTTCGCGCGACTGGCGCTCGCGTCGCCGCGCCTCGAAGGCATTGGCACGGTGGTGCTCGACGAGTTTCACGAGCGCGGCATCCATACGGACATCTCTGCGGGCACCGTCCGCCGACTGCAGTCGTCGGCCCGGCCTGATCTCCGGCTCGTGATCATGAGCGCCACGCTCGATGTGGAGCGCACGGTCGCGTCGTTCGGCGGAGCGTCCATGCGTGTGGCTGGGCGCGTGCACCCTGTGCAGACGTCGTTCGCGGGCGATCCGCCGCCCGCGCCGCATGGCCGGCCCGTGCCAGGCAGCGAGGTCTGGAGCCGCGCTGCGGATGCGGCGATGCAGGCGATGGAGCAGGAGCCGGAGGGTCACGTCCTGATCTTCATGCCCGGCCGCGCCGAGATTGCGCGGACTGTCGAGGCGCTGGGTCGGCGGCTTGGCCGCGGCAGCGGAGTGACGCTGCACGAGCTCCACGGCTCGCAGACGGCGGAGGAGCAGGATGCGGCGCTGGCGCCGACGCGGTCGCGCAAGGTGATCGTGGCCACGAACATCGCGCAGACGAGCCTCACCATCGACGGGGTGCGCGTGGTGATCGACTCCGGGCTCGCGCGCGTGGCGAGGTTCGATCCGCGGCGAGACCTGAATGCGCTGCGCCTCGAGCCCATCAGCCGCGCCAGCGCCGAGCAGCGTGCCGGGCGCGCGGGCCGCACGGCGCCGGGCCGGTGCATCAGGCTCTGGAGCGTCTCAGGCCACGCGCGCCGCGCAGAGCACGACGAGCCCGAGATTGCGCGTGTCGAGCTCTCGGAGGCCATCCTGCTCCTGGCTGCGCTCGGGGAGCGCGATGCGCTCGGGTTTCCGTGGGTCGATGCGCCGCCAGCGGAGAGCCTCGAGCGGGCCCGAGGCGTGCTGCGCGCGACGGGCGCCTTCGGCGCCGACGACCGGCTCACGCCGCTGGGCAAGGCGATGGCCCGGATCCCGACGCATCCGCGGCTGGCGCGCGCGCTCGTGGAGGCTGACCGCCGCGGATGCGTGCGCCGCGCCGCCGCGTGTTCGGCGATCGTGGCGGGGCGCGACGTTCTTCGCGGCGCGCCGGGCTCCTGGATCAAGTCCATCGTCGATCCTGACGATCCGCCAGGCGACCTCGCGCCGCGGGAACGGCTGCTGGCGCTGTGGTCTTCTGGCAGCGTTCGCTCGCTCGGAGTTGCCGCGCAGCAGGAGATCGACAGCGAGTCGCTCCGCGAGGCGGCCCGAGTGGCGGAGGACCTCGCGCGCGCGGCAAAGGGTTCTTCGGCAGCGCTCACGGCCACGACGGGTGCGCGCCCAGTCGCCGCAGGCGGACCCTCGCACGGCGCGTCAGGCGCCCCTGGCGGGCAGCCGCCTGCCGTGGACCTTGCGTCGTCCGAGAGCGACCATCTCGTGGCGTGCCTCGTCCGGGGTTTTCCCGACCGGATCGCCTGGCGCACCGATCCGCAGAAGCCGCATGCGCACATGGCCGGCCGACGCAAGGTTGCGGTCGATCCCGCGTCCCTGCTGCGCGGGACCGGGCCATTCCTTGCGCTCGATGCGCGCGAGGCGACCGGCGGCGACGGATCGCAGACGCTGCTGTCGCTCACGTGCGCCGCTGACCCCGCGCTGCTGGAGTCCCTTGTGCCGGAGCGCTTCACGGTGGCGCGCGGGGAGAGGTGGGACGAGCAGGAAATGGCGGTGGTGGAGGTCGAGGAGCGGATGTTCGACGGCATCGCCACCGACCGGACCGTGCGCCCCGCGCGGAACGTGGCTGCGGCAGAGGCCATCATCGCCGAGCGGATCGCGGATGGCGCGCTGAAGCTCGAGCTGTGGGACGAGTCAGTGGAGCAGTGGATCGCGCGGGTGCGGTGCGCTGCGCAGTGGATGCCCGAGAGCGGCCTCATCACCTATGCGCCGGATGAGCTGCGCGTGGTGCTGATGGAGATCGCGTCCGGCGCGACGCGGTGGAGCCAGGTGCGGGGCAGGCCCTGCCTCGACGCGCTGCGCCATGCCCTGTCGCACGACGAGATCCGGCTTGTGGAGCGTGCCGCGCCCTCGGAGATCGCGCTGCCGTCGGGTCGGAGGATGCGGGTGCACTACGAGCCGGGCCAGCCGCCTCGGGGGCGCGCGAAGGTGCAGGACCTCTACGGGCTCGAACGCAACCCCACGGTCGCGATGGGCCGCGTGCCGGTGCTGCTCGAGATCCTCGGACCGAACTTCAGGCCGCTGCAGGTCACCGCGGACCTGGCGAACTTCTGGAGCGCGCTCTACCCGTCGCTGCGCAACGAGCTTCGCCGGCGATACCCGCGGCACGAGTGGCGGTAGCGCCGGGCTGCGGCGCGTGGGGGCGCCTACTCGATGTCCTCGACGCCGAGGTAGGCGTCGCCGCCGTGGAAGTGCCGCCGAGGCGAGATGCCGGTGCGTGTGCCCTCGCCGAGGCGCGTGGTCTCGTCGCCCGCGAACCGGGCGAGCTTGGGGCACCACACGCGGCGCCCGGCATGGACATCGTGCACGATCTGCACGGCCTCATGCACGTCGTCGGTCACGCTGAACATGTCGAAGTCGTCAGCGGAGATGGTGGCGTGCTTCTCGAGGAGCGTCGAGCGCAGCCAGTCGAGCAGGGGGTTCCAGAAGGCCGACCCCACGAGCACGACCGGGAAGGGCACGATCTTCAGGGTCTGGATGAGCGTGAGCGACTCGAAGAGCTCGTCGAGGGTGCCGAAGCCCCCAGGGAAGATGATGAACCCGCGCGCATGCTTGACGAACATCACCTTGCGGATGAAGAAGTAGCGGAACGTGAGCTCGATCGACTGGTACGGATTGGGCTTCTGCTCGTGGGGGAGCGAGATGTTGAGGCCGATGCTCACGCCCTTCGCCGCATGGGCGCCCTTGTTCGCTGCCTCCATGATGCCGGGTCCGCCGCCGGTGACCACCGCGAATCCCCGCTGCACGAGCAGTCGTCCGCACTCGACGGCGCGGAGGTAGTCGTTGTGGTCGGGCTTGGTGCGCGCGGAGCCGAAGACCGCGATGGCCGGACCGACAAGCGCGAGCGAGTCGGTCGCGTCGACGAACTCGCTGAGGATGCGCAGCGACCGCCACGCCTCGTGCTGCACCGCCTGCTTGAATGCCGAGTTCATGTGGATCCCTTGCATCGGCACTTGAGAGCCCCCCACTCGCGCGAAAGGGCGCATGCCGCGCAAGTTTCTTCGCCGCAGGCACTTGCAAGCCGCAGTTTGAACCAGGAAGCGCGAATTTCTACACTGGCGCGATGGCATCCAAATCACCCGCGCGCAGCGCGAAGACAGCAGCTGCGCCCGCGAAGTCTGGGTCATCCGCACGGCAATCGGCGAAGGAGGGGTCGGAGCGCGCAGCAGCGGCATCGACCGCATCCTCCAAGTCCGCATCGAAGGCATCCGGCGGCAAGGCGACCGCCGCCACTAGGCCGTCGGCAGGTCACGCCACGGCGACCACAGGCACGGGCAAGGCCTCGGCGGGTGCCGCCAAGGGCACGGACCGTGCCGCGGCGGACCGCGATTCGGCGATTGGCGGATACCAGGGTGCCCTCAAGTGGCTGCACGACCGGCCGGATGTGGAGCGCATGCGGGCCGTTGCGAATCCATCCGCGATGTTCAAGCTGGACCGCATGCGTGCGCTGCTTGCCGCGATGGGCGATCCGCACGAGCAGGTCAAGTGCGTGCACGTGGCCGGCACCGTCGGCAAGGGGTCGACGTGCGCCATGATCTCCTCGATGCTCACGGAGTGCGGCTACACCGTGGGCGTCTACACGAGCCCGCACCTCGTGGACGTGCGCGAGCGCATCACG
>JBIIIL010000296.1:0-2753 GCA_044234825.1 Phycisphaerales bacterium | reverse complement strand
CACCGGGGTCGCCGTCGAGTGCGATCCGGCGATGGGGGTGGCGGAGAGGCGAGCGAAGGATGCCCAGGAGATCGGCTGGCTGCGCGAGGCGCAGGCGCAGACTGAGGCTGCGATGCGCATGGCCTGCGAGCTCGTGGCCCGCGCACCCGCTGCCTCCGACGGCACGCTCATGCATGGTGGTGCACCGCTCACCAGCGAGCGCGTGCGTGCGGCAGTCGACCTGTTCCTGCTCGAGCGCGGGTACGCGAACCCCGAGTCGATCGTGGCGGGCGGCCCTACTGGCGCCGATTGCCACGACCATGGGCACGGCGCGCTCCGCACAGGCGAGCCCGTCATCATCGACATCTTCCCGCTCTCGCGCGCCACGCTCTACAACGGCGACTGCACGCGCACCGTCGTGCACGGCACTCCGCACCCGGAGGTGGTGCGCATGCACGCTGCGGTGGTGGCCGCCAAGGCTGCGGCGATCGCAGCCGTGCGCGCGGGCACCACGGGCGAGGCCGTACATGCGGCCACGTCACGGGTGATGCGCGACCGCGGCTACACGATGGGGCTCATGCCCGCAGACGCGCCACCATCGTGGTGCGGCATGACGCACGGCACCGGGCATGGCATCGGTCTCGATGTGCACGAGCCCCCGCTGCTCGCCGCGGGCGGTCCGGAGCTTGTGGTGGGTGACGCGCTCACGGTGGAGCCAGGGCTCTACTCGCCTGCGCACGGCGGCATCCGCATCGAGGACATGGTCGTGGTCACCGCAGCCGGATGCGACAACCTCAACACGCTGCCCGAAGGCCTCGACTGGCGGTAGGTCTCACGCCCGCGTGAGCCTGCGGTACTTCACGCGGGTCGGCGTGACCTCGGCGCCGAGCCGGCGCTTGCGGTCCTCCTCGTACTCGCTGAAGTTGCCCTGGAAGAACGCAACCTTGCTGTCGCCCTCGAAGGCGAGGATGTGCGTGCAGACGCGGTCGAGGAACCACCGGTCGTGGCTGATCACAAGCGCGGTGCCGCCGTAGTTGGAGATCGCCTCCTCGAGCGCGCGCATCGTGTTCACGTCGAGGTCGTTGGTGGGCTCGTCGAAGAGCATCACGTTGGAGCCCTGCCGCAGCATGCGCGCCAGGTGCACACGGTTGCGCTCGCCGCCGGAGAGGTTGTCGACGACCTTCTGCTGCTCGGCGCCGGAGAACCCGAAGCGCGCGGTGTACGCGCGGCTGTTCACCGTCACCACGCCAAGCTTGATCTCCTCGTCGCCGCCCGAGATCGCCTCCCAGATCGACTTGCCCTTGGGGATCGAGTCGCGCAGCTGCTCCACATAGCCCAGCACCACCGTCTCGCCCACGGTGAGCGTGCCGGAGTCCGGCTTCTCGGAGCCGTTGATCATCCTGAACAGCGTGGTCTTGCCTGCGCCGTTGGGCCCGATGATGCCGACCACCGCGCCAGGCGGGATCTCGAAGTTCACGTCATCGAGCAGGAGCTTGTCCCCGTAGCTCTTGCTGACCCCCTGCGCGCGCACCACCACGTTGCCCAGCCGCGGGCCCGGCGGGATGAAGATCTCGATGTCCTTGGCGATGCGCCGCGACTCGGCCTCGGAGAGCAGCTTCTCGTAGTTGGCTACGCGCGCCTTGCTCTTGGACTGGCGGCCCTTGGGGTTCTGCCGGATCCACTCGAGCTCGCGGTCAAGCGTCTGCTGGCGCACCGAGGCCTGCTTCTCCTCCAGCTCGAGGCGCTTCTTCTTCTGCTCGAGCCAGCCCGTGTAGTTGCCCTTGTAGGCGAGCCCTTGCCCACGGTCGAGCTCGAGGATCCATCCTGCGACGTTGTCGAGGAAGTAGCGGTCGTGCGTCACCGCGATGACCGTGCCCTCGTAGTGCGCGAGGTGCTGCTCGAGCCAGCCCACGCTCTCGGCATCGAGGTGGTTGGTGGGCTCGTCGAGCAGCAGGATTGCTGGCTTCTGCAGCAGCAGCCGGCACAGCGCCACTCGGCGGCGCTCGCCTCCCGACACGGTGTTCAGCGGCTGGTCCGCGGGCGGGCAGCGCAGCGCCTCCATCGCCATCTCAAGCTGATTGTCGATGGTCCAGGCGTCGCGCCGGTCAAGCTCCTCCTGGATCTCGGCCTGCTTGTTGAGCAGCTTCTCCATCTGCTCGGGCGTGAGGTCGCCGCCAAGCTTGTCGCTGACTTCCTCGAACTGCCGGATGAGGTCGAAGGTCTCCTGCGCGCCCTCGCGGACCACCTCGATCACGGTGCGGGTCTCGTGCGCGAGCGGCTCCTGCTCGAGATAGCCGATCGGATACCCGTTGGACCGCTCGATCTTGCCCTCGAACTCGGTGTCCTGCCCCGCGATGATGCGCATCAGCGTCGACTTGCCCGAGCCGTTGAGGCCAAGCACGCCGATCTTCGCCCCGTAGTAGAAGCTCAGCGAGATGTCCTTGAGGATCTGCTTCTTGTCGACCGTCTTCGAGACGCCCAGCATCGAGAAGATGATGCGCGTCGTGTCGTTCTTCGGGGCGGGTGCTGCCATGAGAGCAGTGATTCTAGGCAGCGCCGGCGGGCGCCCCGGTCGCCGCGGGATAGTCCGTGTAGCCCTCCACGCCGCCTGAGTACACGGTCGCCTCATTCGCCTTGGCGAGCGGGATGCTGCGGCGGATGCGCTCGGGCAGGTCCGGGTTGGCGATGAAGGGACGGCCGAACACCGCGAAGTCGCAGAGACCCGCGGCGATGTGCTCCTCCGCGCGCTCGCCGGTGTATCCGCCCGAGAGCAT
>JBIIIL010000295.1:0-2769 GCA_044234825.1 Phycisphaerales bacterium | reverse complement strand
GCGCCAGTCCGCCTGCACGCCATTGCGCTTGGCGATCTGCGACAGCGTGTCGCCCTTCTTCACGGGGTAGGCGGTGCACGTGAGGTCGCCGGGCGTGACAGCAGACGACCAGAGCAGCGTGTCGTTGACTGCATTGATCGCGGAGCATGCCTTCGTGAGGTCGTCGCCGGCGAGCGCGCCTGAGTCGATGATGCGCGTCAGCTCGGCGCGCGCGCGCAGCGGCTCGCGGGTCACGAGCGCGCATGCCTCGGCCAGCGAGATCGCGGCCGGCGCGCCGGCGGGCGCAGCCGCCGCGGTCGCCGCCGCCGCAGGACCGGTTGCGGCCGCAGCCGGCGTGGCGCTCGCGGCCCCCGGCGCGGGCTGGCCCCCGGCGGTGGCTGAGCTTGAGGGTGCGGAGGCGGCGGCAGGCTGCGCTGCAGCGCGAGGCGGCTCCACAGACGCGATGCGCGCATCAGCAGCGGCGCTCGCGGCAGTCGTGGGGACCGTGGTGGCCGGCGCGGGTGCGGCGGCGGGTTGGGTTGCTGCGGTGCCGGGCACCGTGGCATCGAAGGAGATCACGGGGATCGGACCGGTCTCGGGGACGCGGCTCGTCCACCACCATGCGGCGGCAGCGCCTGCCGTGCCGATCGCCACGGTGCCCGCAAGGATCATGATGCCTCCGCGCCGACGACCCGCGCGTGCGTCGATTCGAATGCCGGTCCGTGGAAGCTGGCTCTGCAATGTCATGGCTGTCGTGGCCTCAGGTGTTGGGAGTGCGGGAAGCGGAGATGGTGTGCGACGGCGTGAACACGCAGTCGACGGTTCGGTCATGCGCGCCATGCGGCACGGCATCGACGAGCTGCTCGTCGAAGCAGATGCCGGCGGTGGCGGTGCTCTGGGGAAGGCGCGCGAGGAAGCGGTCGTAGTAGCCGGCACCCCGTCCAAGCCTGCGGCCTGCGCGGTCGAATGCGATGCCGGGCACCACCACGAGGTCGAGCGAATCGGCCGGGACTTCGGGGCCGGAGGCTGGTGTGCGCACGCCCATGGAGTCCGCCGGCATGGAGTCCGAATCGAGCCGGTCGATCCCGATCGGGGTCAGCGTGCCGCGATCCGCATCGGCCTTGGGCATGCTGACCCTCTTGCCCTGCCGCAGGGCGGCCTCGGCGAGCGGAGTGACATCCAGCTCGGAGCGCAGGGGCATGTAGAGCATGACGCTCGATGCGTCTGCGAACCTGCGATCGGTCGCGAGGCGATCGCACGCGTGCCTGGAGGCCTCGGCGCGTGCACCGGCGTCCATCGCGCGGACGCGGTCCCGCACCCGGGCGCGCAGGTCAGACTTGGCAAAATCGAGGCTGTTCGAGTCCATTCGGGTGCCGTGCGGCGATCCGTCGCCGCATCACTCCCGTACGCTATCCACAAGGCCCTGTCCGAGGGAAGGGCCAAACCCCTGGAGAGCCCAATCCCATGTGCGGAATCGTTGCATACATCGGCCGCAAGCAGGCCATCCCGGTCCTGCTCGAGGGCCTCAAGCGGCTCGAGTACCGCGGCTACGACTCCGCGGGCGTTGGCGTCATGGACGGCGGGCTCAAGGTGGCGCGCGCGGTGGGCCGCGTGCGCATGCTCGAGGAGAGGATCGACGAGACAGGCGGGCTCCCGGGGACGCTCGGCATCGCGCACACCCGCTGGGCGACGCACGGCGGCGTCACTGAGGCCAATGCCCACCCGCACCGCGATGACCGCGGCAAGGGCCATGGCATCGCCGTCATCCACAACGGCATCATCGAGAACTACGCGGTCCTCAAGAAGTACCTCGAGGAGAACGGGCACGTCTTCTCCAGCGAGACGGACACCGAGGTGCTGGCCCACCTGATCGGCGAGCTCTACCGCGGCGACCTCGAGAAGGCCGTGCAGGCGGCGCTGCGCGAGGTGACCGGCGCGTACGCGATCGCGGTGATCTGCGAGAAGGAGCCCGACACTCTCGTGGTGGCGCGCAAGGGCAGCCCGCTGATGGTCGGCGTGGGCAATGGCGAGTACGTCGTGGCCAGCGACTCGAGCGCGATCGTGGCCCACACCACGCAGGCGTTCACGCTCGCCGACTACACGGTCGCCAAGCTCACCCGCGAGTCGTTCCGCACATCCACGATCGATGACGTCGAGATCACGCCCGAGGTCCGCGAGCTCGAGTTCGAGCTGGCCGAGCTGGACCTCGGCAACTTCGACCACTACATGCTCAAGGAGATCCACGAGCAGCCTCGCGCGCTGCGGATGTGCCTCCAGGGGCGCATCGACGTGCGCGGCGGGGAGATCGTGCTCGGCGGCATCGCGCAGCATGCCAGGACGCTCGCCAACACCAAGCGCATCGTGCTGGTGGGCCAGGGCACGGCGCTGCACGCCTGCATGGTGGGCCGCTACCTGATGGAGGACATGGCGAAGATCGCCACGGAGGCCGACTTCGCGAGCGAGTTCCGCTACCGCAACCCCATCGTCGACTTCGGCACGACCATCATTGCGGTGAGCCAGTCGGGCGAGACCGCCGACACCCTTGCGGCGCTGCAGGAGGCCAAGCAGCGCGGCGCGCTGGTGCTCGGCATCGTGAACGCCGTCGGATCGAGCATCGCCCGCGAGACCGATGCGGGCATCTACCTGCGCGTGGGGCCGGAGATTGGCGTCGCCAGCACCAAGGCCTTCACGGGCCAGGTGATGACGGCGGCGATGCTCGCGCTCTTCATCGGCCGGCGCCGATACCTGAGCCAGGAGTACGTGGGGCGGATGCTCGGCGAGCTCGCGGCC
>JBIIIL010000294.1:0-2776 GCA_044234825.1 Phycisphaerales bacterium | reverse complement strand
TCGAGCAGCGTGGCCACGCGCAGATGCTAGGTATGGGGCCCAATTCGCCCACACGCGGCGCATGGAGGGCATCCATGCACGCCACGGTGCGCCTAGACTCTCTCCCCCCATGGCCACCTACGAGCCCTTCTCCGGCACCGAGCGTCTCGCAGCATCTCCAGACGCCGTCTATGCGTTCGTCACCAACCTCGACGAGCTCGTGAAGATCGTGCCCGGCCTCGTGTCCAGCGAGCGCGTCGGCGATAGCGCGATCAAGTGCTCGGTGCGTCCGGGGTTCAGCTTCATCCGCACCACGCTCAAGCAGACCTTCACGATCATCGAGCGCGTGCCCGGCAAGCGCGTCGTGATGCAGGTGGATGCGAGCGGCATCGGCACCGCGTTCACCGTGAAGGCCGAGATGGATCTGGCGCCCGCGGAGGGCGGGGCGTGCAACCTCACATGGACCGCCACCATCCAGAAGATGACCGGTCTCGTCGCGGCCGTGGGCACGACGATCATCCGTGCTGCGGCGGATCAGGTCATCAAGCAGGGCTTCGAGGGGATGCGGACCGCGGTCGAGAAGCGCAGCTGACTCAGGCGAACGCCTCGAAGCCCTTGCCGAGCAGCTTGCTCGCGATCTTGAGCTTCATGATCTCGTCCGTGCCCTCGTAGATGCGGCAGACGCGCACGTCCTGCAGGTGACGGAAGGGACGGTACAGCTCGCTCCAGCCGCGGCCGCCGAAGACCTGCACCGCGCGGTCCACGGCCTCCCAGGCGGCGTTGCTCGCCCAGTACTTGGCCTCGGCCACCGCAAAGTCGGCCTTCGAGAGCAGGTCGGCGTCGCCGGGTGCGTTGTCGGAGATCTCCTTGGCGATCGCGGCGCGCTCAATCATCGCGTCGCTGGTGGCGCGCATGAACTCGATGCGCGCGATGTGCTCCTGCACGAGCTGGTGCTTGCCGATCGGCTTGCCGTGCTGGTGCCGCTCGCGCGCATAGCGCAGGCACTCGTCGAGGCAGTCCTCGATGGTGCCGAGGCAGCCCGAGGCCACCGAGAGGCGGCCCGACACGAGGGTGTGCATTGCGATGCGGAATCCCTCGCCCTCCTTGCCGAGCATGTTGTCGCCACTGACCGGATGGTCATTCATCTGGAACATCGCGGTGTCGGAGGTGTACATGCCGGGCTTGGCGTGCAGCGCCTCCTTCTCGAAGGTGTCACCGGCGGTGTCCACGATGATCGCGCTCATGCGGCGGTCCTTGCCCGTCGCGCCCTCGGGGAACGCGAAGACGATGACGGCGTCCGCGATCGATCCGTTCGAGATCAGGTACTTGACCCCGTTCATGATCAGCTTGCCGCCCTCGCGGCGGTAGGTGCAGGTGCCCTCGAGCGGGTTCGAGCCGGCCTCAGGCTCGGTGAGGCCGAAGGCGAGCGTGCATCCGCCGGTGCATGACTTGGGCAGGTAGCGCTTCTTCTGCTCGTCGTTGCCGTACTTGAGGATCGGGTACTGGCCGATCGAGGTGTGACCGGAGAAGAACGTGCGGACGCCGGTGCCCTCGCGGTTGATGCGCACGAGCGCACGCGCGTAGGTCAGGCTGTCCATGGCGCGGCCGCCGTACTCCTTGGGCATCGCCATGCCGAGCAGGTTGTACTTCTTGGCCAGCTCCGCGATGGCCGGGTTCGGGCGGTGCTCGAGGTAGCAGATCTCCTCGATCGGCCGGATCTCCTGGCAGTAGGCCTCGACGTCGGCGACCAGCTTCGCCCGTTCTGCGTCGGTCACCGCGGAGCTCTTGGTGGCGGACTTTGCGGCGGTCGGGCTCGTGAGGGTGTCGACGTGATGCACGGGTGGCTCTCCAGGATGGTCCGGCGGGGTATCCATGCGGGCGGGCGCCCGCAACGGCCGTCGGAAAGTTGAGGATACTAGGCAGGTCATGGCCTCCACCACCTCCTCGACCCCCCAATCCCCCGTTTCTGGCGGCCAGACCCGTCATTGTGAGCACCCCGGGCCCGAAGGTGTCGACCCGGGCAACTTCCACCGCATCTATGCCGGGGAGCAGGCGCGGGTGGGCGGCGACTCAGGGGGGACGGCGCGGGCGGGTTCAGGTGAACTTGGGGCGCGACCGGCACCGTCGTGGACGAGCGCGAGGGTGCCTGCGCCGTGGGCCATCGGCAGGCCGCAGCGTGCGATTGCCGAGCTCGTCGCCAAGGACTTCTTCGAGGGTCCGGTGCTCGACATCGGATGCGGTACGGGCGAGAACGCGATACTTCTCGCGCACCGCGGGCTGGACGTGGTGGGCATCGATCTTGTGCCGAAGGCGATCGAGATGGCCAAGGCCAACGCCGCACGAGCCGTGTCAGCGAGCGCGGCGGCGGGAGATCGGTCGATGCGCGCGCCGCCGACGTTCCATGTGGGCAGCGCACTCGACCTGCGCGCGTGCACGGGCGGCCGCACCTTCCGCACGCTGCTCGACTGCGCCGTGCTGCACGTGTTCTCCGACGCGGACCGCGAGCGCTACCGGGAGTCTGTCTCTGCGGTCGCAGGGCCGGGTGCACGCATCGCGGTTCTCGTGTTCTCCGAGCTTGAGACCAGGCCCGGCGGCCCGCGCCGGATGAGCGTGCGCGAGATCGAGCGCACGCTTGGCTCCCGGTGGTCACTGGTGCGCGTGCAGCCCGCGAGATACGAGCACATCAGCCACGACGGGGGCGCCCGATCGTGGCTGGCGGTGCTGAGGCATCGCGTGGGGTGAGACCCTCGGGCATCCACACCGGCAGGTCCTTGACTGCGGCGCGCGCGCCATCGGT
>JBIIIL010000325.1:0-2777 GCA_044234825.1 Phycisphaerales bacterium | reverse complement strand
ACTGCTGCAGCAAATCGAGCGTCACTATGCCGATCGGCCCGATTTGCTGCGATCGCAGGTGCCGGATTATCCCCCGGGCGCAAAGCGCATGCTGCGCGATAACGGGGTATGGCCCGCTGCGCTCAAAGATCCCAAGGTATCTGTCGAAACTCGACCGATCACGGCGCTCTCACGCTCGGGTGTGACCGTCGCCGGCGATGGCGATGGGCGCGCAACCGAACATGCGCTGGAGGTCATCATTTATGCGACCGGTTTTCGGGCATCCGAATTTCTGGCGCCCATGGAGATCACGGGCATACAGGGCAGGGACCTGCACAAGTGGTGGAATGGCGAAGCGCGCGCCTATCTCGGCATGTGCATGCCGGGCTTTCCCAATTTCTTTTGCATGTATGGCCCCAACACGAATCTCGTGGTGCACGGCAGTCTGATTTTGTTCGCCGAATCGTCCGCCAGTTACATCGTGCAGTGTCTCAGGATGCTGCTGGAGGGAAAGCAGCGGTCGATGATGGTGACTGACGAGGCGTTCAACTCGTTCAATGAAATGACCGATCGCGAAAACGCGCGCATGGCCTGGGGGGCTTCGTCAGTCAGCAGTTGGTACAAGAACGATAGTGGCCGGGTCACCCAAAATTGGCCGCTATCGATCGATGCGTTCTTCTCCATGACCGAGAAGCCGCACCCGGGTGACTTTACCTTCCTCTCGGCACAAGGTTCTGACTTCGATCCCCACGCACCGAGACGATGAATCAGCTCTCGGCAAGCACGATGAGTTTGTCCCCCGGCTGGAAGGCGATCCCTGCGCTTTTTTGCGGGCTGACCACGACCCCATAAGCTTCAGTTGCGTTTGCGGTGTTGCGCGCGAGCTTGTAGCCGAACGCGATTTCCCCGCGTTGCGCTGCTGCGGCAACAATCGTTGAGAAAGTGATGGGAGCGCCCACTCGGATGTAATTCTCGACCGGCTTCAGATAGACCTCGCTGCCTTCCGGGGAAAACAGGTCCTTGAAAACCATGTTGAGCTCTTTGTTTTGCGAGATCTGGCTCAACATCAAGCTTACGAGGCGATCGCTGACGACGAAATCGTCCGCGTTTGTGATCTCTGCCAGCCGCCGGTTCGTGATATCCAGCATCTCCGAGACGATGGGCACACGCTTGTTGGATTTGTCGGCGATGTCGCGCAGGTGCAGCAGCGTGATCAGCGTGATCGCGTCGGCTTTCGCAGCCTCCAGCTCATCGCTGTAGCAGAGCACGATGACATGATCGAATGACGAGATATCGAGTTTGTCGAGCAGGCTGCGGCTTGTGGTGTCACCGCGTTGGAACGTGAGTTGCTGGTTCGAAAGCTCCGCGCAGCGCTCCGCGATTTGAACTTCGGCATCATCGGTATCGGCGACGACATGGACTCGCGAACCTCGCGGGACATAGCTGTCGAGTTCGCTGATGATCAGCGCACCACGCCAGTTCCAGCCGAGGACGAGCAGGCTCTCGGCCATTGACGGTGCGGATTCGGCGAGCAAGATGGCAGCTGCCTCGGGCGCAGCGACCGTGTTGGATAGTTTGATATCGTCGGCGTTTTCGGCGATGACGATGAGGCGGTCGCCGGAGTTTATCGGAGTGTCCATCGGAGGATTGAGCATCGGCTCCCCCGCCGCCGGGCGAAGACCGATGACCGCGGAATCCTCATATGTGAGCAAGACGTCGCCAAATTTCTTTCCGACCAAAGACGACTCTTCTTTGAAGTAGATCTCTGCTCCGCCGAAGTCGAGCAGCTCGTTGTAGACCACCGATAGTCCGGACTGGCGACAGGTCTGCGCCATGATGCGCGCCACGAGATCGCCGACCAGGACGAGCTCGAGCTCATCTTTGCCGATCATCTCCGCGACCTCGCTGTTTTTGGGATCGCGAATCTCGGCCACCAAGTGGTAGCGACCTTCCTTGCGACGAGGATTGTTGGTGATGGCCAGCAGGCACTTCATGACGTCGACGTCCGGATCCTGGCTGCGTTGCCCATCACGACTGTCGGGCGCGAGCACGATGATTGACCGCGCCGTATCGATACTCACCATTCCAAGATCGTTCATGTCGGTCGGCGAGCCACTACGACAGATGATCTTCGTGGTCTTAAGGTCGTCGATCTTGCTGCGGACCGCATCTTCCATCGCGACTTTGTCCTGATCGCCGAGAATCACGATGGCTTCGTTTTTCTTTGAGCTGTTGGCTTCGATGAGTTCCGTCAGGATCGGGAAGATCTGCTCCGACCACCCGAGAATGACGGTGTGGCCTTTTTCGACGACGCGAGACCGACCCTTTCGAAGGTTTTCGATCTGCGCCTCGAGTCCGGCGGAGAGAATGCCGATCAGCGTCGAGAGAACAAAGATTCCGAAGATCGTGACCCCCAGCATGATGATTCGAAAATCCCACCCTTGATCGCCGGTCACGGTGCCCGCGTCCAGGGTGCGCATCAGGGACGCCCAGGCGGCTTCGCCGAATTCGAGGCCGCCATCCTCGTCCGGTTGATTGATCCCGGTGATCGCGAGCACGGTCGCAAAGCACAGGATCGCGACGGCGCTTATCAGGGTGAGCCAGGCAATCAGCGCACCGGTGCCCTTCGCGAGCGTGTTGTCGAAGGCATAGCGCAAGCGCTCGCGAATGGTGAAGTCCTGCACGTTTTTCTCCGTCATAGTGCCGCGGCGTACGGCAATTTTGTTGCACAGGCCGAACTCTGAGGGCTGGCTCTGTGCGGGCCGATAAAAAAAATAACTTCAAAATATACAGTTCGG
>JBIIIL010000067.1:0-10905 GCA_044234825.1 Phycisphaerales bacterium | reverse complement strand
CGTGGTCGGGTTTGACGACGACATCGATGCGCTGAAGGACACCGTCGTGCCCGGACGTGCGCGACTCGTGCGGTAGCGTCATGCCGCGGCGCGCCGCAGCGCCACCTCCACCTCACGCAAGCGAAGGATCGAAGATCCAGGGATCGGGGCAGTCGAGGTCCGCGTCGGGCACGAGGGCACGGCGCACTGCAGTGGCGAGCTCCTCGAGCCCGCATCGCGCGAGGGCGCTCACGCTGATGCGCGGCGCGCGCGTCAGCGCATGACGCGACGGGACGGTACCTGCCACATGTTCGGTATCCGCGACTGCTCTGCACGGCTCTTGCTCAAGATCGCTCTTGCTCCGGATGGCGATGTCGGGAGAGCGAGAGATGATCGCCGAGCAGTCCTCGGGCCATGGGGCATCAGGTGCGTGGATGCCGACGATGAGGTCGGCGTGCCGCGCCAGCTGGCGTGCGATGGCCCGTGACTGGAGCTCGATCGCGTCCCGCGTGTCACGCATCCCCGGCGTGTCGAGCCAGTCGACTGCAAGGCCGTCAAGGATGACGCGCCCGGCAACGCAGTCTCGTGTCGTGCCGGGCAGGTCTGCGGCAATCGCGACGGTGCGCCCCGCAAGCGCGTTCAGCAGCGAGCTCTTGCCTGCGTTGGCGGCCCCGACCGCGACGACAAGCGGCGGACGCAGGAGCCGCGACAGGCGACGTGCGCGTGCCGCATCGGCAGGCCCGGGCCGCCATCCCTGCGCCACCGCCGCGCGCATGCGAGCGTCAGCAGCCAGCAGCAGCGGAATCGCCCTTGGGCTTGATGCCCGCGAGATCGCCTGCAGCGCCATGGCCTCCATGGGTGAGCTTGCCTCCGGAAAGGCGCGGAGGGCTTCGCGTGCGAGCGCGCCAGCCTGGCAACCGCGCATCTCGCGGTGAGGGCTCGCGCCTGACGCGACAAGCCAGGAGTCCATCGCGCGCCGAATGGCGATGCCGCCGTGCGGCATCACAAGGGCGCTCACGTCGCACAGCCGTACCACGATCCCGTCATCGATGCCGCACAGGGGCCGGTGCACAACCTGTCCCGCGCGCGGCGGCAGGCGGCCAGTCATGGTCGCGAGGATGGCATCGAGCGCCACGGCATCACCATCAACCGCAAGAAGTCGGCAGATCGCGATTGCGCCGGTGGCCATAGCAGTGTCCCACACCCAGCGGACGGTGCCGAAGCCTGTGCTCGCCCCCGGGTCGGAGCCGTTTCCTGAGCCTGCGCGCGTGCCCACCGCCCGATGCGGGTGCGGATCGGGCTCAGCGCTCGGCGCGGTCATGCGCGTGCCCGCTGTCGGCCTCGAATGCTGCCGCGATGCCGTACAGCGCGAGGTCAGGCACCACGTGGTTCACGAGCTCGTCGTTGCTGAAGAGGAGCTCGGCGTCGCCTCCCGTCGCGATCACCATCGGGAACGCGCCGAACGCCTCCGAGTACCGCTCGACGAGCTTCTGCACGAGCCCCCGGATGCCCCAGTACACGCCCTGGCGCATCGCCTCGACCGTGTTCTTGCCGAAGGCCTCGGGCTCGGGCTCCTCGGGCGCCACTTGGGGCAGCGCGTCCGTGCTGGTGTGCAGCGCCGCGAACTGCGCGCGCATGCCCGGCGCGATGGCGCCGCCCTGGAAGGTGCCGACGCCATCCACGAAGTCGACGGTCACCGCGGTCCCCGCATCGATCACGATGCACGCCTGCCTGACGCGCGCGTAGGCCGCAGCCGCGCACAGCAGCCGGTCGAGCCCGGTTCGTGTGCCCTCGTCGAGCTGGGTGCCGATCGGCACCGCGAGGTCGCGGCCGATGCGTTCCACCGTGGCACCGGTGCGAGTCTCCACGTCGGACTCGAGCGGATGCGCAAATGAGTCATTGACGGACGCCATCGCGATGGCACGCTCCTCGGCGCCCTCGATCGCGTCCCAGTGGAGGGCGATGCGGGCCGAGACGGTCTCGACGTCGGCGTTCACGACGTGCTCGCTCGCCGTGAGCGCACCGTCCTCGAAGCGGCCGATCTGCGTGCGCGTGTTCCCGACCGATACGGCGATGAGGCCTGTCACGCGGGCGAGGATACTGGCGTGCACTCGCGCGCCACCCGTGACCGAAGGGCGGCCAGCATCCGCGGGGCTACCGCACGAGCGCCGCATGCGCCTGCGACCGGCGTCCCGTCGAGCATCGTCACCGACGACAGCATGCGCTTGCTCGCGGTCAGCAGGATCTCGTCCGCGCTCCGCAGCTCGTCCACGGGGATCGGCCGGATGTCGCAAGGGATCCCTGCGTCGATGCATGCCTCGATCAGCCGTGCCCTCATCACGCCGTGCAGGATCGGCGGGTCGGCATCGACCGGCGGCGTGATCGCCCGCCCGCCGCGCACGACGAACACGTTGGTGCTGGCCCCCTCGCTCACAAGTCCGCGGCGGTGGAAGATCGCCTCCTCCGCATCATGAGTGCGCGCCTCGAGCATCCCGAGGATGTTGCCCATGAGCGACACCGTCTTGATCTCGCAGCGCTCCCACCGGCGGTCGCCGACGAGCCCCGCCGCGCAGGTGTGCAGCGTGTCGAGCTCCCCGATGCCGGCGCAGGGCATGGCGTAGGCGAAGACGGTGGGCGAGAGCCCCGCAGGCGGCAGGTGCGTCCGGGTGGCCGCGGCGCCCCGCGTCACCTGCAGGTACACCGCGGCATCGGAGAGCCCGGCATCCCGCATGAGGGCCGAGCAGATCGAAGGGAACGAGTGCGCATCGAAGCCGACAATCGCTGCGAGCGCGAGGCTCCGCTCGAGCCTGGCGATGTGGAGTCCCATGCCGACGGGCATCCCGCCGAAGAAGCGCACGAGCTCGTAGACGCCGTCGCCAAAGAGGAACCCGCGGTCGAAGACGCTCACCCGCGCCTCGGATGCGGGTGTCAGCTGGCCGTCGAGCCACACTCGCGCAGGCCGCGCGTTCATGGGCCGCGTGCCCCGCGCGCCGCGCGCACCATCGACTCGGCCCGGACGGGATCGATCTCGTTCGACCACAGCCCGTCGCGCTTGAGCGCACTTCCCACGATGAGGGCGTCCGCGTGCTCAAGCAGTGCGGCGGCGCTCTGCGGTGTGGCGCCGCTGCCCACGAGCACGGGAAGCCGCGTCGCCGCACGCACTGCGGCAAGCTCGGCCATGTCGACCGCCGTGCCAGTCTCGCTGCCGGTCACGATCACCCCATCGGCACCGAAGAACTCGGCACCACGGGCCCACGCGGCGCCGTCGAGGTCCGCGGTGATCGCGTGGGAGGAGTGCTTCTTCCGGATGTCGGCGAGGATGCGCACGCCGCTGGCGCCGAGCCTCCTGCGCTCGCGCAGGAGGGGCCCCGCGCACGATTCCCCGATGAGCCCCTCGTCGGCCACCGCCGCGAAGACGAAGCCCTCCGCGCGGATGAATGCGCCACCGGCCGCATGCGCGATCGCCAGCGCCGCATCAGGCGCGCCCGAGAGCACCTGCACGCCCACGGGGATGCGGACCGCAGCGGTGACCGCCGCCACCGCCACGGCGAACGTGGCCACCGTGTCCGCGCCGCCCGCGTGCGCGAGGTAGGGCCGGTCGTGCATGTTCTCCACGATCAGCGCGTCGAAGCCGGCATCGGCCAGCATCCGGGCCTCGGCGACGGCGGTGCGCACGATCTCCACGGGCGGCATGGAGTGCGCCGGCGAGCCAGGCAGGGCGCGGAGATGCACCATCCCGATGAGCGGCCCGTGCGGGAGCGCGTCGCGGGACGGCTGCGGCGGAGTGGAACGGGCGAATGTCATGGCGCGATTCCCTCGTCGTCCCCAAGGTCTGCGCTCTGCAATACCCACTCGGGCGAGGCCGTGAGCCGCACGATCTGGCTGTTGATGTCGCGCAGCAGCGATGCCGGCAGTGAGCTGCTGACGCCAAAGGCCACGAACCCGCGCGAGAGCTCCTGCGGCATCACGGTCAGTGAAGGATCGTTGGACAGCCTCACCAGCGCATGCAGCGCCGTAGTCGGGTAGAGGAGCGCATCGATCTCGTGCGCCTCGAGCGCGGCGAGCGCCAGCTGCGGCGTGTCGTACACGGCGGGGGAGATTCCGAGGTTCCGTGCCATGTCGACGTCCGCGCGCCGGTCCACGATGCCGACGCGGACCGCACGCAGGTCGCGCTCCACCGCCATGTAGCCCGCAATCCGCGAGGTGGTGAGCGCCGAAGACAGCACGCCTGCGATGATGGTGACCAGCACGAGCGCCGCGATCATCCAGGTGCCCGCGATCACCCGGCCCGCCACCGTGCGCGGCACCCGGTCGCCGTAGCCGACGGTCGACATCGTGACGATTGACCACCACACGCCCTCGGCGATGCCCCGCGGACCGCCGAAGTGCTCGGAGTTCCTGCGTCTCTCGGCGAGCGCCATGAGCGCCCCGAAGCACAGCATGCACCCGAAGAGGACCCCGAACCACATGAGAAACTCGCCGGTCAGGATGTGCTGGAGCGTGGAGCCGATGCGGCGATGTGGCCGGAGGTGAAACGCCACCGAGAATCCCGAAGAGTCCCAGGGCTGCGAGTAGGAGAACGGCTCGTCGCCTGGCGCGACGATGGGGAGGCCGGTGACTGCGAGGTCGATCTCGCCGCGTCGGAGGGCCTCGTACAGGCCGTCGAGGTCGTATGTCCGCCACTCCAGGGGCAACTTCAGCGATTCGGCGACCCCACTGGCAAGCCACACCGCTGGCCCGTACGGCTTGGGTCCCTTCATGGCCCACGAGTACGGGGCAAGGGTTGTGGTGCCGAGCCGCAGGGGTCGGCCGAGCGCACTCGCGGGTGTCGAAGCCGCTGGAGCTTGCGATGAGGCGGTTTGGGACCCCTGCGCCGGTCCCTGCTCAGGTGCAGGGATCGCGACGCTGGCGCGCGCGAGCGCAGCCGCAAGCATCAGGGTTACGAGCGCAGCGCCGAAGGCATGCGTCAGCCGCATCGGTCCGAGGATACGTCACGCGCACCCGCAACATGCGTGGTACGGTGCGTGGCATGCGGAGGTCGCTCGAGGGAAAGGTTGCGGTGATCACCGGTGCCAGCAGCGGCATCGGCGCGGCATGCGCGATCGAGATGGCGCGGGCAGGCATGGATGTCGCGCTGGTCGCCCGCCGCGCGGACCGGCTTGAGCGGATGGCTGGCGAGGTCCGCGCGCTAGGCCGACGCGCCGCACCGATCATCGCGGATGTGGCGGCCGCGGGCCACGAGCGCGAGGTGCTCGGTGCGGCGCAGCGCGAGCTCGGTCGCGTGGACGTCGTCTTCGCCAACGCGGGCTACGGGCAGGAGCGGCCCGTGCTCGAGATGGACGATGCGGAGCTGCGCGCGATGTTCGAGACGAACTTCTTCTCGTCGGTGTCGCTGCTGCGCGAGGCGGCGCGCAGGATGATCGAGCGCCAGGAGGGCGGGCACCTGCTGATGTGCAGTTCGGTGGTCGCGAAGTTCGCGCTGCCGCGCATGGGCGCCTACGCGGCCTCCAAGGCCGCGCAGGCGATGGTGTGCCGCGCGATGCGGACCGAGCTGGAGCCCCACGGCATCGCCGTCTCGAGCGTGCATCCGGTCACGACACGCACCGAGTTCTTTCAGGAGAGCGCCCGGCGGTCGGGCCGCCAGTCGACCGAGCAGGTGCCGGCCCACGCCCCGCGCCTCTTCGTGCAGCCGCCTGAGCGGGTGGCCCGTGCGGTGGTGGCGTGCCTCCGCAGGCCGTGTCCCGAGGTGTGGACGAGCCACCTCGTGCGGCTCTCTGCGGCGCTGTTCACCGCCTTTCCAGGGCTCCTGGACCCCGTCCTGAGGCGTACGCACGCCGCGGACACCGGTGACCCGGCCACGGGCGCGTGAAGTATCCTTCCCGCCCCCATGGCCATCAGAATCGCGATCAACGGGTTCGGGAGGATCGGGCGCCTTGTGTACCGCATTGCGGTGCAGCGGGGCGGCTTCGAGATTGTCGGCATCAACGACCTCGTCCCTGCCGACAACCTCGCCTACCTGCTCAAGTACGACTCGATGCAGGGCCGGTTCGGGCGCGATGTGCGCGCCGATGGCGACGCGATCGTGTGCGACGGGAAGCGCACCGCCTGCTCTGCAGTCAAGGATCCGGCGCAGCTCCCTTGGAAGGCGCTGGGGGCCGACTACGTGCTCGAGGCCACCGGACTCTTCACGGCCGCCGAGGATGCGCGCAAGCACATCGCCTCTGGTGCGCGCCGCGTGCTGATCAGCGCGCCCACCAAGAGCGACGCCGAGGTGCCCACGCTTGTGTACGGCGTGAACCACGCGTCCTACGACCCCGCACGCCACACTGTGGTGAGCAACGCATCATGCACCACCAATTGCCTCGCGCCGGTGGTGAAGGTGCTGCTCGACACCTGCGGGCTTGACGAGGGGCTGATGACCACGGTGCATGCGGTGACGGCCACGCAGCCCACGCAGGACGGGCCCTCGAAGAAGGACTGGCGCGGCGGGCGCAACGCGTACATGAACATCATCCCGAGCTCGACGGGCGCGGCGAAGGCCGTGGCGCTCTGCCTGCCGCAGGTCAAGGGCAAGCTCACGGGCATGTCGTTCCGCGTGCCGACGGCGACCGTGTCGTGCGTCGACCTGACCTTCCGGCCCTCCAGGCCGACCTCCATCGACGCCATCCACGCGGCCATGCGCGCGGCGGCCGAGGGGCCGATGCGCGGAGTCCTCGGGTTCACCGACGAGGAGGTCGTGTCGAGCGACTTCCTGGGAGACAGCCGGAGCTCGATCTACGACTCGAAGGCCTGCCTGCAGCTCAGTGACCGCTTCTTCAAGGTGGTCAGCTGGTACGACAACGAGGCCGGCTATGCGGCCCGCTGCGTCGACATGCTGCAGATGATGGCTGAGCGGGACGGCGCCGGCCGCACGTGACGTCAGCCCTGGTCATCCTGCTCGGGCTCCTCCTGCTGAATGCCATCTTCGCGATGGCGGAGCTGGCGGTGATGACCAGCCGGCACTCGCGGCTCCAGCGCGCGGAGGCGATGGGCAGCCGCGCAGCGCGTGATGCGCTGCTGCTGGCGCGGGAGCCCACCCGGTTCCTCTCCGTGGTGCAGCTTGGGGTCACGCTCATCGGGATCCTCGCGGGCGCATTCGGCGAGCAGCGGCTGGCAGGATTCATCGCCGACAGGGTTCGCGAGGTCGAGTGGGCCGCGCCGTACGCGCAGTCCGTCGGGTTCACGACGGTGATCGCCATGATCACGGTGACATGGCTCGTGCTCGGCGAGCTCGTCCCCAAGCGCATCGCGCTGGCCTATCCGGAGCGCGTGGCGACGCTCATCGCCACGCCGCTGCGTGCGCTGTCCTTCATCGCAGCCTGGCCGGTGAGGCTGATCAGCACCGCGACCGATGGCGTGCTGTCGCTGATCGGGCTGCGCCACCGCAGCGACGATGTCAGCGAGGAGGACGTGCGCGCGCTGATGGCGCGGGCCGCATCGACGGGGGTGTTCAGCCCCCAGGAGCATGCGATCCTGCAGAGGGTGTTCCGCACGGGCGACCTGCTGGTGCGCGACCTGATGGTGCCGCGCGGTGACATCGTCTGGATCGACCGCCGCGCAACGTCCGAGCAGCTGCGCGTGCTGATCGGAACCTCGCCGTACTCGCACTTCCCGGTGTGCGACGGGGATGTCGACCGCATCGTCGGCATCATCCACATCAAGGACGTGATCGCGCACGCGCTGCTGTCCGGCGGCGACTTCCAGCTCGACGCGATCATGCGCCAGCCCCTCTTCGTGCCCGAGCTGATGCCCGCGCTGAAGCTGCTCGACCAGCTTGGGCGGACGAGGTCGCACGTGGCGGTGGTGGTCAACGAGTTCGGCGGCACCGAGGGCGTGCTGACGCTCAACGACATCTCGGGCGCCATCGTCGGCGACGTGGTCAGGTCCCACGATGCGGATGCGCCGGCGCTGCACCGCCGCGAGGACGGATCGCTGCTCGTCGACGGGCGCCTGCCGCTGATCGACCTCGTGGCGTCGATGGGCGTGCCGGCACGCGCGCTCGACGAGCTGCCCGATGTGAGCACGGCCGCAGGACTTCTCATGGCGCTGCTCGGGAGGATGCCGCGGGAGGCGGATGCGGTCGCCTGGCACGGATGGCGGCTCGAGGTCGTCGACATGGACGGCCCGCGCATCGACAAGCTGCTGGTGGCGCGCGATCCCGGCGCGCAGGCTGGCCATCGGGACGGGTAGCCTCCGGCGCACATCGCATGACGCACCCGGTCCCGCACATCGCGACGCTTCTTGCCCAGGCCAGCCCATCCGCGGCAGGGGTTCCTGCCGCCGGGCAGATGAGCATGTTCGAGTACCTGCGTGCGGGCGGGCCGCTCGGCTACGTGATGCTGGCGCTCTCGGTGCTCGGATTGGCCCTGATGGTGCGAAACATCCTGGCGCTGCGGCGGACTCAGCTGGTGCCCGAGGGCACGGTGGAAGCGCTCCGGCCGCTGCTGCGTCGCGGCGATCTTGCGGCCGCGGCCCGCTACTGCAGCGACCCGTCGCATTCGAGCTTCGTGACCGAGGTGATGGGCGCCGCGATCCGCAGGTGCATGGGCTCGCCGATCGGTGCGCTGGAGGCGCGCCCGGCCATCGAGGAGGCGGGACAGGCCGCAACCATCAAGTTGCACCGCCTCAATCACGGCATCGGCGTGCTGGCTGCAGTGGGCCCGATGCTCGGGCTCCTGGGCACGGTGATCGGCATGATCGGCGCGTTTCACGCGATCGGCGCGCTGCAGGGGAGTGCCCGGTCCACGGAGCTCGCGCGGTTCATGTCGCTGGCGCTCGTAAACACCGCACAGGGGCTGATCATCGCCGTGCCGTGCACTGTGGCCTTCGCGCTCTTCAGGCAGCGCATCGACAAGCTTGCGATGGAGATCGGCGCCACTGCGCTTGAGCCGCTGTCGGATGACCTTGCGTCAGGTCTCGCAGGCACGCCCTCGGCCGCTCCCCCCCAAGGCGGCGGGGCGACAGTCGCTCGGGGCGCGGCGGGTGCGCAGGGGTCTGTGGCCGCTGCGCCCGCAGCGAGCTGAGCCATGGTTGGTCCCGATGACTCGGCGGAGGCGTCATTCGACCTCACGCCGATGATCGACGTCATCTTCCTGCTGATCATCTTCTTCATGCTCTCATCGCAGTTCGCGACCACGGAGGCGCGGCAGGTCGACCTTCCGCGCGAGCCTGGAATGGAATCAGTGGTGTCGGGGGCCGAGGCCAAGCTGCTCATCGACATTGACCGTGATGGCACCTACTCGGTGATGGGGGAGCCGGCCACGCTCGAGTCGGTGGTGCGCATGGCCTCGCCGAGGCCGAGTCCTTCGGGTGGCATGGTGCGCAGTGCGGTGGTGGTGCGTGCGGACCGGAGCTGCCCGGCGCGCGCCCTCAACCGGCTTGCGGACAGTCTCGCTGGGTCCGGAGTCGAGCAGTGGTCCATCGCGGTGATGCCGGAGGGCCGCTGATGCGCATGATCTCGGCCCGGCGCGCGCACCTGCTTGACCCGGCCGAGATGCGGCTGCCCCTGGTTGCGCTCATCGACGTGATCCTGTTCCTGCTGATGTACTTCCTGTTCGCGGGGAATCTGGAGTCGGAGGAGCGGGAACTGGCGGCAGCGCTCGCCGCGGAACGGGCTTCAGCCTCGACCAGTGCCCTAGTGCCGCAAGTCGTTGAAGTTGTGCGACTTGGGAACGCGGAGGCATATCGGGTTGGGGCCAGGGTGATCGAGACGAAGTCGGCCCTTGCAGAGGTGATTTCGTCCCTGCCGCGCGAGCCCGGACTTGTGGTGAGGGCGGAGGATGGTGTGTCCGTCGGCGCAGTCGCGGCGGCCACACAGGCGGCGCGCGACGCGGGATTCGACCGGATCACGTACCAGCCACGTACGCAGTCGCCCTAATGTCAGGGGTCGGGCGTGCCGACAATCGGTCTCGGCCTCGCGTCACGCTCATCTGAAAAGTCCAATAACTGCGGACCTCAAGAAACATCCCAACTATGGCTTGGGTTTCGATAAAGATGGGTTACGTTCCAAATTGTGTGGCAGTGCGGCGCCAACTGCGTTTGGCGTTAGCCCAGTACCGAATTCCAGACATGTCTCAACCAAGAACCAGTTCAGGAGTCATTCGTATGCGCGGTAGCAACTCGCTCTCTTCAACGCTGACGTGGTCGGTCGCGACCATGAGTGCCTCGCTCCTTGCCTCCGCTGCGATGGCGCAGGATGAGTGCACCAGCGCCGCCAATGTGACCGCGGGCACCCCGGCAGCCTTCAACACGGCGACGGCCACGCCGAGCGCCGATCCGCCGACCGACGCGCTGTGCCCAGGCACCTACCTCAGTTGGGGCACCAGCAACGATGTGTGGTTCCGGTTCGTGGCGCCCGAGTCCGGCATCGTCGACTTCTCGACGTGCTCGGCGGGCTCCTACGACACCTCCATGGCGATCTACCGCGGCACATCGTGCGCGGCGTCGACCCTCATCGCCTGCAACGGCGATGGCGAGGGCGAGAGCGGGTGCCAGGACTACTACTCGCGCGTCACCGGCGTATCGGCGGCGGCGGGTGACATCTTCTACATCCGCATCGGCGGCTACACCGGCTCGTCCGGAAGCGCCAGCGGTCCGGGCAACCTGCTCGTGACCTTCAACGCCGTGGTCGGCTCCTGCGCGACCGCCACCGGTGAGTGCGGCCAGCCGCACGGCGGCCTCGGCTGCAACGACCCCGTGTGCTGCGCGGCCGTGTGCGCCTTCAACCCGCTCTGCTGCGAGGTTTCTTGGGACGTCTCGTGCGTCCAGGGCGCCGTCGATGCGTGCGGCATCTTCTTCTACCAGTGCACCCCGGCTGGTCCTGCCAACAACTGCGCGACCAGCGCGACGCTGGTGCAGTCCAACAGCACCCTGCCGTTCTCCACGGTA
>JBIIIL010000293.1:0-2787 GCA_044234825.1 Phycisphaerales bacterium | reverse complement strand
CTCCTCCTGCTACCACCTCGTCTGGGGCGCGGGCGACCACCTTGCGTGGACGGAGGCCGATGCCCATGCCGAGGCCGCGCGTCGGTCGATCTCGCTCGAGGAGATCGGCAGCGCGACATCGGGCACGCTGCGGGGCACGCTGCGCGAGCTCCATGAGGCCGCGGAGCTCGAGCGCATCTTCGAGCAGCTCGCGGCCCAGGGCATCGCGATCGAGGACTGGAGCCTGGTGCAGGAGGAGTCGGTCACCGGCGAGCGGCTGCCGACGCGCTACGGCTGGCTCGTGCGCAACGAGGGCAAGGCCGACGAGGTCGTGGAGGCCGCGAACGTCCCCGCCATCCTGCGCACGCTGCACCAGACCGGCCGGCGCGGCATCGAGATCAAGCGCTTCAAGGGCCTCGGCGAGATGGACGCCGAGCAGCTCTGGGAGACCACGATGGACCCCGCCCGGCGCACGCTGCTTCGCGTGAGCGTCGATGCGGCGGCCGAGGCGAGCAAGCTCTTCACGATCCTGATGGGCGAGGAAGTCGAGCAGCGCCGCGCCTACATCGAGAAGCACGCGCTCGAGGTCAAGAACCTCGACATCTGAGGATCACGGCGCAGGGACCGCGAAGGTGCCGGTGCGCGGCATGTCGCCGCGGTTGCCGGCAAACGCCAGCGGCACCAGCACCAGGTCGGGCAGGCCGCGGGCGCGCCGCTCCACCATGACCGCCATGATGCCGTTGGGCGCAGCGTTCGCCACTGCATCGGGCTCCGGCGTGGGACGCTGAGTCATCGGATCGCCTTGGCGCACAGGCGCATCTGCGGCGCTTAGGGCCCCGAGCATGTACGGCACTTCGCGCAGCCCATCTCCAGGCGCCACGGTCGTGTCGGCGAGCGAACCGCCAGGCTGGTCGAGGGACTCGGCCACGTACCGCAGCGGTCCCCGCCAGATCTCCACGCCGCCGTCCGTGGCGACTCGCCTCGGCGGCATCGGAAAGCTGACATGCATGCGATCGCCATCGGCCCAGGGCCCGCGCACCGTCAGCATGCGCGCGTCGATCGAGTAGTCCGCCGGCGTGAGCATGCGGCCTCGCGCGGAGATGCGGACCGAAGAGGGATCGAGCCACTCCGGAAGCTGCACGCGCACATCCAGCGCCCGCTCGACGGGCATGGGCGCCACGTGCCCCTGCCCGGACGATGGCGGATCCTCCCCCGCAGGACGCTGCGCGCCCGCGCCGCTCGAGGTGCCCTGCGCACCAGTCGCGCCCGCGGGGGGATCGGGCGCGGGTCCCGCGCCCGTCTCGTCATGCGGTCCCCGGTGCGACAGGGCGATGCCGAGGTGGCTCGACCACGGGTAGTCGGTGCTCTGCTCGATGCGCCACCGGATGCCCGCCGCCGTGAAGGCCAGGTCGCTGTCGGCGATGAGCGCAGCGGTCACCGCCGGCGACTCTCCGCCATCGACGCGCCATATCGCGCGCCCAATCGATGCGAGCGCCGCGAGCGATGCGCATCCGCGCGGGTCGCGCCCGGTCCACTCGGGGCGCGCGCATGACGCGCTGCACGTCGCCGGCATGTCCGGCCTCAGCGACGCTCCGTCGAGCGAGAGCATTGCGAGCGCATCGAAGAGCGCGCGCTCCGTCGGCAGTTCCTGCGACGGTGCCGGCGCGGGGTCGCACCTCTTGAGCGCATGCTCGACGGCACGGAGCCTCGGCGACCAGAATCCTCCGCCCACCGTCACGCTCGCTTCGCCCGCGACGCTTGGCGTCCCGCACGCGGACGCCGGGAGCGCCATGGCGGCAAGCGCGACCGCGTGCGCGTACCGCATCGCGCGGAGCCTGAAGGCTGCAGCGCTCACGCGCGCACCTCGGGCGCCAGCTCGCGGAGCAGCGGATCGGCGGCACCCGCCTCCGCGAATCCGCGCGCGCGCAGCAGGCATGCATCGCAGTGTCCGCACGGGCGGCCGGATGCGCCTGGGTCGTAGCAGCTCGTGGTCATCGCGAAGTCCACGCCGAGCTCGCGGCCAAGCGTGACGATGCGAGACTTGGGCATCTCGATCAGCGGCGCCGCGATGTCGATGGCGCGCTCGCCGCGCGCCGCGGCCTCGACCCCCGCCCTCGTCGCGAGGTTGGCAAGCCGCGCGAACGCGGCGATGTACTCGGGACGGCAGTCGGGGTAGCCCGAGTAGTCCACCGCATTTGCGCCGATCGCGATGGCGCCGGCACCCCGCACCTCCGCAAGCGCGAGGGCGAAGGACAGGAACACGGTGTTGCGCGCCGGCACGTACGTGATGGGGATGGCGCTCGGCGCGCCGGGACCGCCACGGCCCGCCGCGGCGGCACCTGGTGCGCCCGCCTCCAGCCGGTCCTTGGGCACGGCAGCATCCGACGTGAGCGCGCTTCCGCCGAATGCGCGCAGGTCGATGCGCTGCAGCACATGCTCATCCGCGCCAAGCGCCGCCGCAAGCCGCGCAGCGCGATCAAGCTCGATGCGGTGCCGCTGCCCGTAGTCGAAGCTGAGCGCCGTGCACGCGAAACCCGCGCGCCGCATCCAGGCGAGCGTGACGGCGCTGTCCATGCCGCCGGAGAGCAGCACGACCGCACGTCGCGGCACGCTCATGTGGGGCTCGCCACGGTCTCGAGCACCTGCTGCACGATGCGGCGCGCGGTCGCCGTATCGCCCGCATGCATCGCCGTGCGCGGCACGATGCGGTGCGCGCAGACGCCGACTGCGTTCTGCACGATGTCGTCAGGCACCACGTAGTCGCGTCCCTCGACAAGGGCCGTGGCGCGCGAGGCCTGGGCGAGCGCC
>JBIIIL010000066.1:0-10945 GCA_044234825.1 Phycisphaerales bacterium | reverse complement strand
AGCCGCCTCGAGGAAGGTCAGCCGTCCAGTGGCGCGCGCGGGCGAGCTCTCCCCCAAGACCGCGTAGGCGTCAAAGGTCCAGTTCCACGCCTGCGTGAGCGCATAGTCGACCATCACGGTGCCGATGGCCAGCGCCACCAATGCGACTGAGGCGTAGCCGAGCGCGAGCAGCGGATGCGCGAGGAGGTAGGCCCCTGCGCGCTGCGCGCTCTCCACCGCATCGGCGCCGTCGCACGCCACCGCAGGCGCGAACAGCATGAGCCCGAACGCCACCACCGTCACCGCAAGCGCCGCGACGAGGGCGAGTCCGATCGAGACAGGCGTCAGCAGCGCGCTTGCCACATCGAGCCCAGGCAGCGCCATGCCGAGGCCGATCAGCGTGACCACCGACATGCACACGACAGCCATGCCGAAAGGCAGCACCGGCCCCACCGCGAGCGCATGCATGCGGCGACGCGCGTATCCGAGCGCATCCAGCACGCCGGGATGCCCAGCCTCGGCAAGGTCAAACGCGTTCATCCGCGCCAGCGCACCCGCAGCCAGGCCAGTCACCGCCGCCGCGAAGAGCCCGAACACGATGCAGAAGAGCGGCGACACGCTCCACATGCGCGCGGGAATCGTGAACACCATGCCTCCGAGCGCCGCAGCGGCGCCGCCGGGGTCAAGCGACACGGTCGCGCGCACGAGCGCGAACCACTGCACCGACACCGCGTGTCGAAGCGCCTCGAACGAGCCGCGGGGCCGAGCTGCCTCGATCGCGGCGGACATGCGCGCGACGGCAGCCGGATCCTTCGCCACATCGTCGCCTGCCGCGACTGCGGCCTCGAGCATCCGCCGCGCCTGCGCCGCGGACACGCGATCGGGATCTGCATCGCCAAGCCGTTCCTTCGAAAGCCGCATCACCACCTGCGAACGGATCAGGTCCTGCGATGCCTTTTCCGATCGCTCGTCAAGCTTGCCTACGAGGAGCCCAGCGGGCGAGACCGCGGCAGGCATCACCGCATCCCACACGCTGCCGAAGGCCGAGAGCACGATGATCATCGCGAACGCGACGAGGACGCGTCCTGGCCTGAGGCCAGCGGCGATGGCGCCCATGATGCGAGGGAACATGAGCGCGCGGCGCAGGTCGATGGCGTCCACGGTCACCCGACGCGAGGAGTGGGGTTCGGTCATGTGGCGCGCATCATGCCACGAAAGACGCCGCAATGCCTACCGCCAAGATGGCGAGCAGGGACACCGCGAAGGCCACCCAGAGCCGGCGACCAATCATGTCCTCGGTGGGCTGACCCCCCTGCGCAGGCTCTGGGACGGCCTCCGGCGCCGCCTCAAGCCCCTCCATCTGGGCGTACGACATTGGGGGACGGTCCCTGAAGTCGCATCCGCACGCGATGCAGGAGCGGCCCGCCCTGCCCGCGGCCTGGCCACCGCATCGGCGGCACCGGCGAGTCGCGAGGCGGGATGACTGCACTGGGGTTGCCATCGTCTTTCGAAGTGTAGCCCTGCGCATGGGAGGTGCTAGCGTGAGGGCGCAATGTCCGATCACTCTGAGGATCTCTCGTGGACATCCTTGTGGATCCGGCTGCTCGAGGCTGCAGCGCCGCTGTGCGAATCTGCGGTGCCTGACCCGTCGCTGCTTGGCGATCCTCAGCGCATCGAGTGCACGATCTGGAGGATCGTCGGCCATGCCACGCCTGACGCGGGCGAAGCCGCCCTGGGGCGCGCACTGCAGCCGCTGAAGTCCCCGTGGGGCGGCGAGCTTCGGCGCATGTGCCTGCCAGCCCCCGGACCGCTGCTCGCGCAACGGGACCGCGACACGATCGAGACGTGGACCGAAGGGGAGCTCTGCGCGATCCACGCGCTGATGCGCGGAGTGCAGGATCCGTGGTGGCGGGATCGGCTCCAGTCTGCCGTGGACTGGCATCTGGAGTGGACCCAGCCGGACAACGCCACGAACCGTCCGTGGGGCATCCATGCGTTCCTGGTCCTCGGCGGGCTCGAGGGGCGCATGTACGCCGAGACCATGCTGCACAACGCGCAGGCCGGCGGCGCGCAGGCCGATCCGCTCGTGGGTTGGGCGCTCGGCGATGCGGCAAGGTGGCTGCGCACCGGGATACCCTTGCCGCGATGAGCGACACACTCACGCGCGTGCTTGACAGGGTTCGGGCCGCGCATCCGGACTCGGTGCAGAGGCTGTGCGACTTCCTGCGAATCCCGAGCATCAGCGCAGATCCTGCCTACAAGGCGCAGACGGCGCAGGCGGGCACGTGGTGCGTCGAGCAGCTGCGCTCCGCCGGCCTGAATGCCCAGCTGATGCCGACCGCGGGCCACCCGATGGTGGTCGCGACGCACGAGGGCCCGCCCGGATGGGATGGGCCGCGCATCCTCTACTACGGGCACTACGACGTGCAGCCGCCGGACCCGCTTGCCCTGTGGACCAGCCCACCGTTCGAGCCGACCATCGTCGATGGCCCCAAGGGCAAGCGAGTGGTGGCACGAGGCGCCGTCGATGACAAGGGTCAGGTGATGACGTTCATTGAGGCGTTCCGCGCATGGCGCGATGTGCACGGCACGCTGCCATGCCCGGTGACCGTGCTCCTTGAGGGCGAGGAGGAATCTGGCAGCGCGAGCCTCGAGCCCTTCCTCAAGGCGCACTCGAAGATGCTCGCTGCGGACGTGTGCGTCGTGAGCGACACGGGCATGTGGGACATCGATACGCCCGCGGTCACGACGATGCTGCGCGGGCTTGTCTACGTGGAGATCACCGTGCATGGGCCGTCGCGTGACCTGCATTCGGGGATGTACGGCGGCGCCGTGCCGAACCCATGCAACGTGCTCGCGTCGATCCTGGCGCAGCTCCACGACGCGAACAGGGTGGTGCAGATCCCCGGCTTCTACGACGATGTGCGCGAGGTGAGCGCGCCCGTCAAGGCGCAGTGGGCGTCGCTGCAGTTCCCCGAGGGCGAGTTCCTCGGCGACATCGGGCTGAAGTCCGGCTTCGGCGAGAAGGGCCGCACGACGCTCGAGCGCACGTGGTCGCGTCCCACCTGCGACGTCAACGGCATGTGGGGCGGATACACCGGTGCTGGCGCGAAGACCGTGATCGCATCGCACGCGAGCGCGAAGCTCTCGTGCAGGCTCGTGGCGGACCAGGATCCTGGGAAGGTGCTTGCGGGCATCCGTGCGTTCGTGGAGGCAAGGCTTCCCGCGGGCTGCAGGTACGAGATTGCGGAGTTCGGCGCGGCGCCTGCATTCAGCGTGCGCGACGACAATCCGTTCCTGAGCGCGACGCAGCGTGCGCTCAAGGGCGTGTTCGGGCGCGATGCGGCGCTGATCGGGTCGGGCGGCAGCATTCCTGCCGTTGGCGCGATCCGCACACATACGGGCGCCGATGCGCTGCTTGTGGGATTCGGCCTCGACGACGACTGCGTGCACTCGCCCAACGAGAAGTTCGAGCTGCGGTGCCTGCTCAACGGCACGCTGTCGCATGCCGCGATGCTCCACGAGTTTGGCCTGATGCGCCGGTGATGCGCCACGCGCGTTCCAGCTTCGGCGCGCTCCTGGGCCTGATGGCGCGTGTGCGCCGCTGCGCCGCGCGCGCCATGATCTGCGCGTCCGCGGCTGCGGCAGTCGGCACTGTCACGGCGCCTGCGCCCGCCCAGGATGGCATCGCGCTCGAGTGGTTCGGTGCGGGAGGCATGTGGCGGCCTGGGGACTGGGTCGGCGCGCGGTTTGCCGTGCGCTGCGAAGTCGACAAGAGCACGCCTGCGCAGCTCGTGTGGGAGGTTCGCGACGGCCAGGGCGACATCGCCGAGCACGAGCGGCGGATCGTGGTGGATCCGGGATCGACCACGCGGGCGTGGATGTACGCGCAGCTCCCGCCCTCGTCGCAAGCGCGCATGCTCGACGATGCCGTGATGGTCGTGCGCGTCTACGAGGAGCGCAACGGCGCTCGCGTCCGTGAGCTTGCGGCGGCGCGCATCTCGCCGCGGTCCGCGGAGCAGCCGAACCTTGGCGTGGAGGTTGAGCATGACCTGATCGGCGTCATCGGGCAGGCTCGCATGGGGCTCGATGCGCTCGCGACCCCCTACGGCGGCACCGCGTACGTGCCCTCCATGAACTCGATCACGGCGATCGGGCGTGGGCTGCGTCCCGCCGACATGCCCGACCGGTGGGAGGGACTGGCGCCGTTCGGGACGCTGATCTGGGCGGAGGGCTCGCCCGCCGCGCTGTCGGGTGACGCCGCGCGAGCGCTGCAGGAGTGGGTGCTTCGCGGCGGGAACCTCGTCATCGTGCTGCCCGAGACGGGCGACCCCTGGGGCGTGGTCGCCGCATCGGACCATCCGCTGCGTGCGCTCATGCCCGACTGGCGTGCGGAACGTCTCGACGCGGTACCGGTGAAGGAGCTGATGCCGATCATCAGCAAGTCGGCGCAGCTTGCGAATCCGTCGGCGACGACTCCGCTCGTCGTGTTCCGCGAGGCGAAGTCGACAGGCAGCGCCTGGGATCCGCTCGTGCTGATGCCAGTCAAGCGTGCCCGCGGAACTGGCCTTCCCGACCCGCGCGAGAAGTCGCTCGACGGCGTCACAATCGCTGTCCAGCGCACGTGGGGATACGGGCAGGTATCCGTGCTGGGGCTCGATGTCGATGCGCTGCACCGGCGCGCGCTGCAGCCGGGCGGGCTTCCGCAGGCCGACATCTTCTGGAACCGGATCCTGGCACGCCGCGCGGATGCCCTCGCCGCCGGCGAGTACGACGCGCTGCGCGACGCCAAGCCGACCCGTCTGCTCGAGGGCACGCCCGCGATGACTGACCTCGGCCGCGGCGAGCTCGTCTCCGGCATCATTGGCATGCGGGGCCAAGCGGCGCTTGGGATCCTCGGTGCCTTCGCCCTGTTCCTCACCTACTGGCTCGTGGCCGGTCCAGCGGGATTCGCGTTCCTCAAGTGGAAGCGATGGGAGCGCCACGCATGGGTTGCGTTCGCAATCACCGCCCTCGCCTTTGGCGCGGGCGCATGGACCATCGGCGGCCTGGCCCGCTCCACGCAGACGCGCGTGCAGCACCTGACGGTGCTCGATGCAGTGCGCCGGTCCGCCCTGCAGGAACGCCGTGACGAGCCCGTGTACCAGCGCGCCAGCGTCTGGTTCAGCGCATTCCTTCCCGGCTACGGCCGCACGCCGATCGCGATCGCCGGCGATGCGCCCGTACGCAACTGGATCTCGACGTGGTCGCCTCCGCCGATGGGCAGCATCGACCGCTTCCCCGACTCAGCGCGCTATCCGGTCCCGCTTGATGCGCCCTCCACGCTGACCCTGCCTGCGCGTGCGACCAGCACCGAGCTGTCCGCATCGTGGCTCGGCGTGGTTGATGCGCGCTGGGGCTCGCTGCCTGCAGCAGACGATGCGCGCCCGCTCGTGCAGGAGGTGATCCCGGGCGCGCCGCCGCGCGTGCGCCTGAGCGGCCTCCTATCGCATTCGCTTCCGGCCACGCTGCGGGACGTGCGGATCCTCTACGTGTCGCCGCTTCGGTCGCCGCTGCCGCGATTCGCCACCCGCGCGCTGCCGCTCATCGAGCCGAGCGCCGCGCTGCCGAACCTCGGCAGGTTCGGCATCATCCCCGAGTGGCCTGCAGGCAAGCCCATCGAGATCGCCGATGTGCTCTTCCCGAGCGGCCCCGACGACCTTCGGTCGGAGCTCGGATCGATCGAGGACGGGATCGTGAAGCGGTACGCGGACCCATTCATCGAGGACCGCTTCGGTGTGCGCATGACCGCCATGATCGCGGCGGACCGCGAGAGGCTGTTCCTCGACATGCTCGGGCTCTACCAGATGCTGCAGCCGCCCCAGTACATCCGCAGCGCGCCTGCCGGCACGGACTCCCCGGAGGGCACGATCGGCGCCGGCAACGCGTCGGAGTCGGTGCGCGCGTCTCGGATGCTCGGCCGCGGCATCGATCTCTCGCCGTGGCTGACGAGACCATGCCTGATCGTGTGGGGCTACCTCGACGAGGCGGAGTGCCCTGTGCCCATCACGATCGACGGCGAGCGGCCGCCATCCACCGGCCTCGTCGTCGTGCGGTGCATCTTTCCCCTGCCTGCCGATGCGCGCTTCGCGGCCCCTGAGGCGAGATAGGCTTCCACCGCAGGGCGCGCCATGGCGATGATCGAGACGGTCAACCTCACCCGCAAGTACGGCGAGCTCACGGCGCTCGACAACCTCAATCTCACGATCGAGCAGGGATCGTGCTTCGGGTTCATCGGCCCCAACGGCGCAGGCAAGACCACCACGATCAAGATCCTGGCGACGCTGCTCAAGCCCACATGGGGCGAGGCGCGCGTGGACGGCAAGGTCGTCGGCTACCAGAACCACCTCATCCGGCCCATCATCGGCTACGTGCCCGACTTCATGGGCGCATACGAGGACATGCTCGTCAGCGAGTACCTCGAGTTCTTCGCGGCCTGCTACGGCATCCACGGCGAGAGGCGGCGCACCGTGGTGAGCGAGGTGCTCGAGCTCACGGACCTCGTGCACAAGGCAACGGCCGACGTGAACGGGCTCTCGCGCGGCATGCAGCAGCGGCTGTCGGTGGCGCGCGTGCTGCTGCACGACCCGAAGGTGCTGCTGATGGACGAGCCGAGCTCGGGCCTTGACCCTCGCGCGCGCATCGAGATGCGCGAGCTCCTCAAGGAGCTGCGCCGCATGGGCAAGACGATCCTGATCTCGTCGCACATCCTGTCGGAGCTCGCGGAGCTGTGCACCGAGGTGGGGATTGTCGAGCAAGGCAAGCTCGTGTACGCAGGATCGGTGGCTGCGCTGATGGCCAAGGCCGGCAGCGGCACCGTGATCCACGTGGTCGTGGACGAGCGGCACCAGGAGGCCGCCCAGCTGCTCGCGCGAGTCAAGGGCATCCGCAAGGTGGCGCTCGCACGCGAGGAATCGATCATCCGCATCGACCTCACGCTCGATCCGGAGTCCGGGCTGCCGATCAGCGAGATCCCGAGCCGCCTCATCGCGCAGGGCTTCCGCGTCGCGCGGCTGACGCAGGAGCAGGTCAGCCTCGAGACGGCGTTCATGAAGCTCACGAAGGGGCTGGTGGCATGATGGCGCATGCGTGCAGCGACGTGCTGCTTGTCGCGAGCCCGGACCGGCCCGGCGTGCCGCAGGCGCTGCCGGATGTGCGCCGCATCGTTTCGGCGCATGCGCGGATCGTCGGCGAGATGCCGACTGCGGACGCGCCGCTGCCCACGGGCGTGGACTTCGGCCGCGCGGTGGCCATTGGTGGCGACGGCACCTTCATTGCGATCGCGCGCAGGCTCATCGACCGCAATGTGCCGATCGTGGGCGTGAACTCGGGGCGGCTGGGGTTCCTGGCGGAGTTCGACCCCGCGAGCCTCGAGAGGCACGCGGCGATGGTGTTCGGGGGCAAGCCGCTGCTGCGGCACCGAGTCGTCATGCAGGTGCACGTGCGGCGCGCCGACGGCACGGCAATGGCGCCCGAAGTTGCCGTGAACGATGCGGTCGTCACATCCGGCCCGCCATTCCGCATGATCGAGGCACGCCTGAGGTTCGGCGGCGATGTCGGTCCTGACATCTCGGGCGACGGCCTCATCGTGGCCACATCGACCGGATCGACCGCCTACAACGTCAGTGCGGGCGGACCGATCGTGCACCCCGATGTGGAGGCATTTGTGGTCACGCCCAACGCCGCGCACAGCCTCGCGTTCCGGCCCATCGTGGTGCCGAGCGACATGGGCATCTCGATCGAGGTCGTGCGCGCCAACGAGGGCACGACGCTCGTGCTCGACGGCCACGTGAACATCAAGCTGCGCACAGGCGATCACGTCGACATTTCGCGCTATGGCGCCAAGTCCCAGCTCGTGGGAAACCCCGACGGCAGCTACTGGGGCACGCTGCTCTCGAAGATGCGCTGGGCTGCGCCGCCCAACTACCGCGAGCGCGGCGCCTGAGCTGCGCGGTAGCCTTGCCGCGCCCATGATCGACATCAAGGCATTTCGAGAGGACCCGACGCGTTTCCGAGACGGCGCTGCCGCCAAGGGGATGCACGTCGACTTTGACCGGCTCATTGCGCTTGACGAGCAGCGGCGCAAGCTGCTCGCAGACGTCGAGGCGAAGCGCGCGGAGCAGAACCGCATCAGCAAGGAGATCGGCCCGCAGATGGGCAAGATCAAGGGGCAGCTCAAGTCCGCGCAGGGCGCGGACCGCGAGCGTCTCGAGCGGGAGCTTGCCGACCTTGAGGCGCGGCCAGTGAAGCTCAAGAACGAGATCGCAGTGTCGGAGCGCATGCTCTCGGACATCGAGCCCGAGTGGCACTCGATCCTGCTCACCGTGCCGCAGCCGCCCGCGCATGACGTGCCGCGCGGCGCCGGCAGCGAGGACAACGTCCAGATCCGCACCTGGAACCCCAAGGGGTTCGATGCGTCACAGCCGTTTGCCGCGCAGAGGGGATTCGCGCCCAAGACGCACCTCGAGCTCGTGCGCGACCTCAAGCTCGCGGACTTCGAGCGCGGCGTGAAGATGTCAGGCACGCGCCACTATGTGCTGACCGGCATGGGCATGAGGCTGCACCAGGCGGTGCTGCGCTACGCCTTCGACTTCATGACGCAGGAGAACGGGTTCTCCGCCACCGGCGTGCCGGTGATCGTGAAGGAGGAGTGCATGGTCGGCACGGGATTCTTCCCAGCCGGCCGCGAGCAGGCCTATCACATCGCCGAGAGCGCGCGGGGCTCGGGCCACGACCTGTACCTCACAGGCACGGGCGAGGTCGGTCTGATGGGACTTCATGCCGACGAGATCCTCCCGCTCGATGCGCTGCCGCTGCGGTACACGACGGTGTCGACGTGCTTCCGCCGCGAGGCTGGCGCCGCAGGCAAGGACACCGCAGGCCTCTACCGCATCCACCAGTTCGACAAGGTCGAGCAGGTCGTGGTGTGCGAGGCCGACGATGCGCAGAGCCGCGACTGGCACAAGAGGATGATCGGATTCGTCGAGACGATCCTCCAGCGCTTCGAGCTCCCCTACCGACTGCTGCAGTGCTGCACGGGCGATCTGGGCGTGAAGAACGAGGACATGATCGACATCGAGTGCTGGATGCCTGGCCGCGGCGACGACGACGCTGATGGGCGTCCGACTGGCGCGTACGGCGAGACGCATTCGGCGAGCCGGCTCGCCGACTACCAGTGCCGCCGCCTGAACCTGCGCTACCGCGACGGCGAGGGCAAGATCCGGCACGCATTCGCGCTCAACAACACGGTGCTCGCGAGCCCGCGAATCCTGATCCCGCTGCTCGAGATCCACCAGCAGGCTGACGGTTCGGTGCGCATCCCTGAGGTGCTGCGGCCGCACATGGGCGGTCTCGAGCGAGTCGGCTGATCGAAGCTGCAAGAGCCACGCATGGGAATCTTCCGTCTCATCGGTGGCCTCCTGATCGCGGTGCCCGGCACGGGGATGCTGATCAATATTGGCCAGGTGCTGCTGGCGCGGCTCATGCCGCTGGCTCTTCCGAAGAATCCGACGCTGGAGCAGATTGCCGAGGCGCTTGAGCGTGCGCATAGCACGCACTTCCTCGGACTGCTCGCGAACTACATCGTGATGGTCGGGCTCGGCACAATGCTGGCGGGCCTTGTGTCTGGCAAGCCCCGGCTGATGGCGTGGATCGCCGGCGCTCTCTTCGTGGGCGCAAGTGCCCTCAACCTGATGCTGATCCGGCACCCCGCGTGGTTCGCGGTGCTGAACCTTGTGGGCGTTGCTGCCGCCGCGTGGCTGGGGCAGCGCATCGCGCGGTCGGTCATTGTGCGAGGCGACGCGCGACGATCTCCATCACCGTCGGCGTCGTGAACACCGACGCGGGGTCGCGTTCGGCACGGTCGAGCGCGGCGAGTGCGCGCGAGAGCCACGCCTGATCCGCAACCCCCTGCTCCACGAGCCGAGGCGCGTAGATGCGCAGGAAGCTCGATGGCCATTGCCAGAACGGGTCCTGCGGCCGTGCGGCGTGCATGATCGTGCGGACGTGCTCGATGGCAAAGCCCGCATCGGCCAATGACCGGAGCAGCCGTCCGGCGATGTTCGTCTGACCGCCGCCTGAGGCGAAGCTGCGCATCACCTGCTCGTGGAACGAGTGGATGTCGGGGTCGAACGGCACAAGGCCATAGGTCTGGTAGTGCACGTACTCCTGGAGGATCGCGGCGCCGCCGGGGCGAATCGCCTGCGCAAGCTGCCGCACGAGGTGCTCCGGGCCATGCCCAGGCAGGAACATCGCGACCCACCTGCACCACGAGGCATCGATGGACCCCTTCGCAAGCGGCAGGCTGCCTTCCGCCAAATCAACCTCTGACACCATGACGCGCGCGTCCGCGGCATAGCGCTGCTGCAGTTCCGCGACGAACGCTGGCGAGCGCTCGAGCGCGTGCACCGCGCCTCCTGGACCGACCGCATCAAGCAGGTCAGCGGTCGCAAGGCCGGGTCCTGCGCCGACATCGATGACGCGCGCACCGACCGCGACCCCCGCGCGCGCGAGCGCCTCCTGAAGTGCGGGCCGCCAGAGGTTGTGCTGAAGCTCAAGGCGAGCGCGCTCGATAGGGTCGGTGCCGAGCACGTACCGGCCTGGCGTGATTGGCAGCGCGTCCGGCGCAATTGGCCCCGATCCTGCAGCACTGGCTGGTGATCCGCAAACTTCCATGGCGCAACGGTATGCGCAGCGCCACCGCGCTTGACGCACCTCGCCCCTCGGCTACCATTTGCCGCTTCAATCCCCTATAGCTCAATGGTAGAGCGGGCGGCTGTTAACCGCCAGGTTGCTGGTTCGAGTCCAGCTGGGGGAGTTACCAAAGCGGGTTGGCCCAAACAGGCCAACCCGCTTTTTCACAGGCCGGGCGCCTGAAACACGCATTGGGACGCGCGGAGAGGCCTCAGCGAGCTCTCTCACGCTCTCG